>NZ_JBMDWU010000374.1:0-3419 GCF_048594385.1 Micromonospora sp.
GCCCCACCCGGCCGCGGCGCCCCCCCCGGGGGGGGGGGCGGCCCGCCGCGAGGGGTGCGGGTCAGTGCCGACGTCGGCCGTACGTGCCGGCGAGAACGGCGACGCCGACGGCCGCGAAGGCCACCTGGAGGAACAGCTCGATCCAGTCGATGCCCCGGGTGTCGTCCACCCCGAGCGCGCCGGCGAGCAGGGTGCCGAGGATCGCGGCCACCACGCCGATGGCCAGGGTGAGCAGGATCGAGATCTTCTGCTTCCCGGGCACCACGAGGCGACCCAGGGCACCGATGATCAGACCGATGATGATGGCGGTGAAGAAGCCCTGTACTTCCACGTGTGTCGTCCCTCCACGAGTCGCTGTCGACCTGGACTCTGCCCCGGGTGGACGGGCGGTGAAACCACGACGGGACGCTGCGGACGAAATGTCACGCGACTGTCATGACCCCGCGTGGGGAACGTCATCCGCCCCACCGCGTCCGGCTCAGCGCAGGGTCCGCTCCAACAGGTCGAACAGCGCCGCCCAGTGCCGCTCGGTGGCGCCCTCGTCGTACATGGCGGTGTCGGCCATCGTGAAGCCGTGCGGAGCCCCGGCGTACACCTCGGAGCGGTAGGTGACCCCGACGGCGTCGAGTGCCCCCTCCAACATCGCGATGTGGTCGGCGGTCATCGAGTCGTCCCGGTCGGCGTGGGCGAAGTACAGCTCACCGGTGACCGCGCCGACGCCCCGGTGCGGGCTGTCCGGCGCGTCGGTGACGACCCGGCCGGCGTGGAAGCTGGCCAGCGCCGCGATCCGGTCCGGATGCGCCTCGATCGCGCGCAGCGCGTTGGTGCCGCCCATGCAGTACCCCACGATCGCCACCGGCCCGTCGGCGACGTCGTCGCGGGCGGCGAGGAAGTCCAGGTAGGCCCCGGCGTCCCGGGCCACCAGCTCCGGGGTGAGCGCGTTGATCAGCGGCACGATCCGGCCGAACAGCTCGCCGCGCCGCTGCGGGTCGGCCAGGTCGGCGAGGTCGACGTGCGGCATCGGGCCGGTGCGGTGGAACAGGTTCGGCACCAGCACCAGGTAACCCTGCGCGGCGATCCGCTCGGCCATCTCGGCGAGCCGGGGACGCAGCCCGAAGGCGTCCATGAAGAACAGCACCGCCGGGAACGGCCCGTCCCCGTCCGGCCGGGCCAGATACGCATCCGCCGCGCCGTCGCTGGTCGGAACCTCCACCGTCGTCGTGCCCGCCATGGTGTCTCCTCGCCCGGGTGCCGGCGCACCCACCGCGGGAACGCTACCCGCTGCCGCAGCCGCCGGCGGACCGTGGCCCGGGGCCACCCCACCGCACACCGCGACCCCGCTCCCGGCCCGGCCGGCAGTGGCCCAGGACGACGCCTGTCACGGATCGCGGGTCCCGCCGGTCGTACGGGTGCAGGGCGGTACGACCGCCAGGGACGGACAGGGAGTGGATCAACCATGAAGATCGTCGTCATCGGGGGCAGCGGACTCATCGGCAGCAGGCTGGTGACCGTGCTGGGGCAGCAGGGTCACGACGCGGTGGCCGCCTCGCCACGGACCGGGGTCGACGCGCTCACCGGCACGGGGGTGGCCGAGGCGCTCGACGGCGCCGACGTCGTGGTGGACGTGTCGAACTCCCCCTCCTTCGAGGCGGACGCCGTGCTGGCGTTCTTCGAGACGTCCACCCGTACCCTGCTGGCGGCGGAGGCGAAGGCCGGCGTACGGCACCACGTGGCACTGTCGATCGTCGGCGCCGACCGCATCCCCGACAGCGGGTACATGCGCGCCAAGGTGGCCCAGGAGGCGTTGATCGCCGCGGCGGACGTGCCGTGGACGGTGCTGCGGGCCACCCAGTTCTTCGAGTTCGTGCCGGCCATCGTCGAGTCGTCCGTGGTGGGCGACGAGGTGCGGCTGCCGTCGGCGCTGATCCAACCGGTCGCCGCCGACGACGTGGTGACGGTGCTGGCCGAGATCGCCGTCGGCGCGCCGGCCGACGGGATCGTGGACCTGGCCGGGCCCGAGCGGTTCCGGCTGGACGAGTTGGGTCGCGCGACGCTGGCCGCCGCCGGTGACCCCCGGCCGGTGGTCAGCGACCCGCAGGGGCGCTACTTCGGGGCGCTGCTGGCCGAGCAGGCGCTGGTCCCGCTCGGTGACGCCCGCACCGGCGGGGTCCGGTTGGCGCAGTGGCGCGGACGCTGACCCGACGCGCGGGCCCGGCGGGTGACGTCGGGCCCGCGCGGCGCACCGCCTACGGTAGGCGCATGACGACCGGGTCCGGGGCCACCGCCGACGCGCCACCGGCCGTCGCGCCCGCCGACCTGACCGCGTTCCTCGACGTGCGGCCACGGCTGTTCGGGCTCGCCTACCGGATGCTGGGCAGCGTCGTCGAGGCCGAGGACGTGGTGCAGGAGGCGTGGCTGCGCTGGCAGGGCACCGACCGCAGCGGGGTGCGCAACCCGGCGGCCTTCCTCACCACCACGACCACCCGGCTGGCGGTCAACGCGGCCACCTCGGCGCGGGCCACCCGGGAGACGTACGTGGGGCCGTGGCTGCCCGAGCCGGTCGACACCCGCGCCGATCCGACCCTCGGCGCGGAACGGGCGGCGGCATTGGACGTCGCGGTCCTGCTGCTGCTGGAGCGGCTGACCCCCGCCGAGCGGGCCGCGTACGTGCTGCGGGAGGCGTTCGACTACCCGTACCGGGAGATCGCCGAGGTGCTCGGCACGTCGGAGCCGAACGCGCGGCAGTTGGCCGGCCGGGCCCGGCGGCACCTCGCCGTCGAGGGTGCCACGCCGGTCGCGCCGCACCAGCGTCGGCGGCTGGCGCAGGCGTTCCTCGACGCGGCCCGCGACGGCGACCTGACGACGTTGGAGCGGCTGCTCACCGCCGACGTGGTGGCCCGCTCCGACGGCGGCGGCCGGGTGCACGCGGCCCGCCGGGACGTGTGCGGGCCGGCCCGGGTGACGAACTTCCTGGACAACGTGCGGCGCAAGTACTGGCCGGGCACGACTGTCGGCCTGGTCGAGGTCAACGGCGGCCCGGGGGTGCTGGTCGCCGCCGACCGGCCGGTCACGCTGATCACGCTGGACACCTCGGCCCGGGGCATCGAACGGCTGCTGCTGGTGGTCAACCCGGACAAGCTCGGGCGGTTGCCGGTCCACCGCTGACCAGCGAGCTACCCCACCGTCGCCGGCACCTCCAGGTCGGCGACCCCACCCGGCCGGTCGAGGATCGACCCGGCGTCCCGGGTCGGTGCTGTCCCGGGTGCACGCGACGGGCCGCCGGAGGGCGTTCTCCCGGCTGTCGGGGAGCGTCCGGTCACGACGCCGGGGGCGTGCCGGCGGACACCCGGTCCGTCGGCACGCCCCCGGTGGTGTCGGGCGAACGCGGGTCAGGACGCCGACCGCGCCGGTACGGCGTC
>NZ_JBMDWU010000375.1:0-2466 GCF_048594385.1 Micromonospora sp.
GGGGGGGGGGGGGGCCCCGGGTGTCCCCGACCCCGGGGTGGGGTGGGGCCGCCCGCGGGGGGGGGCCCGCCCCCCACCTCGACTCCCTGGAGTTGATCAGCGGTGCGGGTCGGACGTGGTGGCCCGGTCAGGCGGCCCGCCGCTCCCGGGTCTGCTTGCAGCCGACGCAGGAGGTGGCGGACGGGAAGATCTCCAGCCGCTCCACCGGGATGGGCGCGGTGCAGCCCTCGCAGAAGCCGTAGGTGCCCTCGTCCAGCCGGGTCAGGGCATGCTCGAACTGGGCCCGCCGGTCGAGGATGGTGCGCAGCAGGGACTGGGCGGTGTCCCGCTCGGCGGTCTTGGTGCCACTGTCGGCCTGGTCGTCGCCGGCGGTGTCACCGACCTCCACCAGCCGCAGCACCTGGCTCTGCGCGACCGCCTGCTCGTACTCCGCGGACAGCTCGTCGTAGCGGGCCCGCAGGGAGGCCCGGATCTGGTCGGCCTCCGCCGTGGTGCGGGCGGTACCGACGGTGTCGTGGACGAGCATCGCTGCCTGCCTTTCCTTAGACCGGGGCGGCCCGAGGGCACGTTCCGGGCTCGGTGGGCACGGTGAGATCATCCGTACCGTGTGAGTCCGGCGAGTACCCACCGCCCGGTCCCGCCAAACCACCGGTTTCGCCGTCGTCACGACGGGCGCAGCGGGCCGTCGCGCCGCCCGGTGCGACCCGCTTGCGTCCACCGGCACGGCAGGGCCTCAGCCGGCCCCGTCGGCCCGCTGCACCAGGGCCGGGTGCCGGGGGTCGTCGACGCGCAGGACCACATCGGCGAAGGACTGCGGGGCGACCTCGTCGGCGTACCGGGCGAAGGCGGGCAGGGTCCACCGCTGCGCCGGGTCGGTACGCCGGGCCAACGCGGCCGGCGAGAGCACCAGGTGCACGGCGACGTCGAACGGCAGTCCCCCGCCGAGCAGCAACGCCCCGCTGACCAGCAGCACCGTACCGGGCGACAGCTCCTGGTAGGCCGCCCGGCTGGCCCGGTCGGTCCGGGCGTCCCAGAGAGAGGGCAGCACCCGCCCGGTGCCGCCGGGGCCGGCCGGGTCGAGCACCTCCCGGCGCAGGCCGGCCTCGTCGATCCAGCCCTCGTAGTAGGCGTCCGGGTTGGTCCGGCCGAACTCGAAGCGGACGGAGGCGGGCCGCAGGAAGTCCCCGGCGTGCAGGTGCAGCGCCGGGCGTCCCCCGGCACGCAGCGGGTCGATCAGCGCGTCGGCGAGCCGTTCCGGGGCGGCGGCGGGGGGACCGTCCACCGCGACCCGGAGGTGGGCCGGCGGCGTGGACCCGTCGGCGGTCGGCCCGGACGCGACCGTGAGGAGCCGTTCGGTCAGCTCGGTGACGAGCCGGTCGGGTGAGATCGGACGGACACGCATCCGACCATCGTGCCCCGTGGGCCGGCGGCCGGCCCGGCGGCCCACGCACCGCGCAGTGGTGTCCGTCCCCGCCCCGGACACGCCGGTCGGGTCACCACGCCGGGTCCGCCGTCGACCCGACAGCGGGGCCCGGCGGCACCGACCGTCGGTCCGGTCGACGGGACTGGGGGCGACGAAATTTTTGCCGACAGCGACGCCGCGGATCGGGTGATTCAGACCGTACGCCGGATTTGGCCGGCGGCACGGCACCGTGGGTGCGGTCCGGTGGGGCTGCGCGCGACGGTGCCGCCGGGCGGTGGCAGCGGTCCGGCCGGGACCGTTCAGCCGGTGCGGTCGACGGTGACCCGGGCGTCGTCGGCGAGCCGGTAGCCCACCCCGTAGACCGTGGTGACCAGTGGGACGTCGACGCCGACCTTGCCGCGCAGCCGACGCACGTGCACGTCCACCGTGCGCACCCCGGCGTGCTCGTAGCCCCAGACGGCGTTGAGAAGTTGCAGCCGGGTGAACACCCGGCGGGGGTGGGCCACCAGGTGCAGCAGCAGGTCGAACTCCAGCCGGGTCAGCGGCAGCGGCTCGCCGTCGCGCAGCACGGAGCGGGAGGAGGCCAGGATGTGCAGCATCGGGATGGTGGCGGCGAGGGAACGCCCCGCCGCCCGGCCGGCCGGGGCCTGCTCGGGTCGCCGTTCGGTGGGAACGCCGGTGGTGGCGATGGTGCACTCGCCGCGTTCCAGCATCTCCCTGGCCGCCTCGAGCAACCGGCGGGCCGGCGGGGTGAGCGACTCCTCGTTGACCAGCGGGATGGAGAGGGTCACGGTGAGCACGGGGGTGACGGCGTTGGCCGGGCGGCGCTGACCACCGGGAGGCCGGCCGGGGACCGACGGCTGGGACGTATGCCATCCGGCGCGCGACGATGCGGGGCTGACCGACATGGTCCTCCTTGGGCTGGTCCGGGTATCTCCCCACGGCCCGGGACGCCGCTGCATCGATGCTTCCCGGCCCCTGGACGGGGGTCAAGGGGCGACCGCGTTGCATGAATGTGACAATTGACGAACAGTTCGCAGCCG
>NZ_JBMDWU010000376.1:0-12020 GCF_048594385.1 Micromonospora sp.
GAGGGCCGCCAGCCCCGCCCGTGCCCCGTCGGCCTCCCCGACGGCCACCGCCCGGTTGAGCCGGACGACCGGGCTGTCGGTCAGCCGCACGAGTTCGTCGTACCACTCGACGATCTGCACCCAGTCGGTCTCGGCGGCGACAGGGGCGTCGGCGTGCAACGCGGCGATGGCCGCCTGGGCCTGGAACTCGCCCAGCCGGTCCCGGGCCAGCGCCGCCTGCAGGATGCGCACCCCCTCGGCGATCGCATCGGTGTCCCACCGGCTGCGGTCCTGCGCCGCGAGCGGGACCAGACCGCCGTCGGGCGTGGTCCGGGCCGCGCGCCGCGCGTGGTGCAGCAGCATCAGGGCGAGCAGCCCAGCCACCTCGGGATGGTCGACCATCGCGGCGAGCTGCCGGGTGAGCCGGACCGCCTCGGCCACGAGGTCGACGTCGCCGGAGTAGCCCTCGTTGAAGACCAGGTAGAGCACCCGCAGCACGGTGGCGACGTCACCGGGACGGTCGAGGCGCACGCCGGACACGGTGCGCTTGGCCCGGCTGATCCGCTGCGCCATGGTCGCCTCCGGCACCAGGTAGGCCCGGGCGATCTGGCGGGTGGTCAGCCCGCCGACGGCGCGCAGGGTCAACGCGACCGCCGACGACGGGCTCAGCGACGGATGGGCGCACAGGAAGTAGAGCCGGAGGGTGTCGTCCACCCCCGACGCCGGGCCGGACGCCGGTTCCTCGACGACGAGGTCCTCGCGTCGACGACGGGCGGCGTCCGCCCGGCCCGCGTCGAGGAACCGGTGCCAGGCCACGGTGACCAGCCAGCCCTTCGGGTCCCGGGGCGGGTCGGCCGGCCAGACGTCCAGCGCCCGGACCAGCGCGTCCTGCACGGCGTCCTCGGCCGCCGCGAAGTCCGCCCCGCGCCGCACGAGCACCCCGATCACCTCCGGGGTGAGCCGGCGCAGCAGGTCACCGTCCACCGTCAGTCGGTGACGGTCGGCGGGGCCGTCAGGAACGGACGCAGCTCCAGCCACTCGTGGATCGGCTTCCCACCCGCCCCCGGCGCGGCGGACAGCTCCCCGGCCAGTTCGACGGCCCGGTCGTAGCTGTCCACGTCGATCACCATCCAGCCGGCGACGAGGTCCTTGGTCTCGGCGAACGGCCCGTCGGTCACCGGCGGACGGCCCGGCCCGTCGTACCTGACGAACGTCCCCTCGGGGGCGAGGGCCTGACCGTCGACGAACTCGCCGGTGCCCTCCAGTCGGGCCGCGAAGTCGTTCATGTACTGCACGTGGGCGGTGATCTCCTCGGGCGTCCACTGGTCCATCGGGACGTCGTTGACCGCGGGTGGGGCACCCCGGTAGTGCTTGAGCAGCAGGTACTTCGCCATCGGGTCTCTCCTCGGTGCCGGCGCGACCCCCATTCTGGCCGCGTTCACCCCGGGGACGGAGCCGGCCTGCCGTTCTCGACACCGGCGGCGGAACTTTTTCTCCGCCCCGGGTGTCGCGGCCCGGTGCGGCTCACCTGGCGACGAGCTGGCGTACCCGCAGGCGGCGGATGCCCGAGGTCCGCTCCGGCACCTCGGACGCCCGGGCGGCGGGCAGGCGGACGGTGAACGCCGCCCCCTGGTTCGGCCGGCCCTCGGCCCCGATCGTGCCCCGGTGGCTCGTCACGACCTCCTGGAGCAGGGCCAGCCCCAGCCCGAACCGGTGCTCCCCGGAACCCCCGCCCCGGTGGAAGCGGTCGAAGATGCGCCGCGCGTCGGCCTGGTCGAACCCGACCCCGGTGTCGGCGACCACGAACTCGACGTAGTCGCCGCCGGCCCGCAACGACACGTCGATCCGGCCGCCGGGCGGGGTGTGGGCGAGCGCGTTCGCCAGCAGCTCACCGGCCACCCGGCGCAGCGCCGACGCGACCCCCGGCACCGGCAGCGGCCCGTCGGGCAGGTCGGCGGCGAGGGTGACCTGCCGCTCGGCGGCCCGTTCCGTCTCGGCGGCGACGGCCGCCGCCACGAGCGCGGTCAGGTCGACCGGAGGGTACGGCCGGCGGTCGGCGGGAGCCGCGGCGAGCTGGGCGGAGAGCAGCAGGTCGTCGACGATCTCGCCCAGCCGGCGGGTGCCGCCGATCAGCCGGTCGAGATCCTCCGCACTGGTGGTGCTGCCCCCGCTCCGCGCCCGCCGCGCCATCAGCTGGGCCCGGATGTGCACCTGGGCGATCGGGGTCCGCAGCTCGTGGCTGGCGTCGGCGATGAACCGCCGTTGCCGGGTCAGCGCCTCCGCCAGCGGCGCGACGGCCCGCCGACCGACCAGGGCGCCGGTCAGCACCGCGACGAACAACCCGACCGTGGCGGCGAGGCTGAACGCCAGCAGCAGGTGCCGGCGGTCGGACAGCTGGAACCGCGCGTCGAACACCGCCTGTACGACCACCCCGTCGCTGCGGGACTCGGTACGGACGTGGTAGGTGGTGCCGTTGCGGGTGACCGTGGTGACCTCGGTGATCCCGGAGGCCGCCACCGACCGCAACGCCCCGGCCAGCGGGAAGCCCGCCGGTGGCGGGTTGAGGCCGGTGTCGGTGGTGAGCCCGTTGTACCGGAACACCCAGCTGCACGCGGGCGGGCCGGGGATGGTGGCGTGTTGGACGCCCCAGGCCAGCTCCCGGTGGATCTGCGCCTCCTGGCTGCGGACCAGGACCGCGTAGGAGAGGCCGCCGGCCAGCAGCAGCAGGGCGCTGATGGCCAGCCCCACCAGCAGCCCGATCCGCAGCCGGGCCCGGCGCACCATCGACTGCTCCACCAGCTCCATCACAGCGCTCCGAGTCGGTAGCCGAGCCCGTGCACGGTCCGGATCACCGAGCGGCCGAGTTTGCGGCGCAGGTAGTAGACGTAGGTGTCCACGAGCGACGTCGCGGCGGCCGCGTCGAAGACCCGGCGGCGCAACTCACCCCGGGAGTGCACGGTGCTCGGCCGGGCCGCCAGCACCCGCAGCAGCTCGAACTCCCGGGCGGACAGCGCCACCCGGGTGCCGTCGGCGAGCACCACGTCGTGCGAGGTCAGGTCGAGCCGCCCGGTGCCGATGCGCAGCACGGTGGTGGATTCCGCGCCGCGCCGGCACAACGCCCGGACCCGGGCGCTCAACTCGTCCAGGTCGAACGGCTTGCCCAGGTAGTCGTCGGCGCCGGCGTCCAGCCCGGCGATCCGGTCGCCGACGCCACCGAGCGCGGTGAGCATCAGCGCCCGGGTCGGGACCGACCGGGACCGCAGCCGGGCGACCAGGTCGAGGCCGTCCAGCGCCGGCAGCATCCGGTCGACGACCAGCACGTCGTAGCTGCGGGTCAGCCCCAGGTGCAGGCCCCGCTGACCGTCGGCGGCCCGGTCGACGAGGAAGCCCTCACCGCTCAGTGTCTCGGTGAGCAGGTCGGCCAGTTCCTCGTCGTCCTCGACCAACAGCAACCGGTTAGGTCCTCCCCCGTGCATGCCTCCACAATCCCACAGGGGAAGCCTAAAAAGTGATAGCTATCTTTTTGTCATTTCACCGCCGCGAGTGTCCGTGACCGGACGTCGTCGCCCCGACGGGCCTCCCGGTGCTCGATCCAACTCAGCAGCGGGGTCGTCATCATCGTGGTGACCAGGGCCACCAGCACCAGCACGGTGAACAGCGAGGCGTTCACGATGCCCGCCTCCAGGCCGACGTTGAGCGCGATGAGCTGCATCAGACCCCGGGCGTTCATCAACGCGCCCACCCGCAGCGCGACGCCCTGCGACTCGCCCCGCAGCCGGGCCGCCGCCCAGCAGGCACCGAACTTCCCGACGATCGCCGCCGTCACGCAGGCCGCCGCGAACAGCAGCACCGGCGGGCTGCCGAGCAGCCCGAACTCCGTCCGCAGCCCCGAATAGGTGAAGAACAGCGGCAGGAAGACCGTCGCGGCGACCGGGGTGAGGGTGTCCACCACCCGGTCGGTGTTCGCGTTGTGGGGCATCACCACGCCGACCGCGAACGCGCCGAACACCGCGTACAGCCCGATCTCGTCGGTGTACCAGGCCACCAGGAAGAGCAGGGCCACCGTGCCGAGCACCCGGGCGGAGTCGTTGAGACCGGGGCGGGTCATCAGCGCGGTGGTCACCCGCCGCCCACCCAACCAGAGCACCAGCCCGAACAGCACCGCCCCACCGGCGGTGACGACCGCCGGCCCGGCCCGGCCGGAGGCGAACGCCAGCACCACGGCCAGCATGATCCAGGCGACCATGTCGTCGATCGCGCCGCTGGCCAACGACAACGTGCCGTGCCGGGTGCCGGCATGCCCGCGTTCGGTGATGATCCGGGCCAGCATCGGGAAGGCCGTGATGGCCAACGCCACCCCGACGAACGCCGCCGAGACCCCGATCGACGTCCCCTCGGCCCGCATCGGCACGGCGTCCGCGGTGAGCAGGACCAGGCCCACCCCCAGGACCAGCGGCGCGGTCACCCCGGCCAGCGACACCAGCCCGGCGGTGCCGGCCAGGCCGGTCACCCGGTGGGCGCTGAAGGCGTACCCGGCCTGGAACATGAACAGCACCAGGCCCACCTGGCCCACCACGTACAGCACCGGCAGCAGCGCGGTCGGGAACAGGGCGTCCTTCACGTCCGGCAGCACGAGGCCGAGCAGCGACGGGCCCAACAGCACACCGGCGAGCATCTCGCTGACCACGGCGGGTTGACCCACCTTGCCGAGCAGCCAGGCCACCGCCTTGCAGAAGATCAGGATCACCGCGACCGCGATGAAGAACCGTGGGGCCAACTGGGTGGGGGTCACCGTACCGCCTCCTCGAAGTAGGTGGTGCACAACCGTTGTCGCCGGGCGTCGACGACCATCCAGGCGCCGAACACCAGTTGCCGGACGCTGCGACCCACGTCGGCCCAGCGGTCCCGCCACCGCATCGCGGCCAGCCGCAGCCGCCCCGGGCCGGCCACCCCGACCGGGGTCAGGTACGCCGGACCCCGGCTGGGCAGCGACCGGCTGTGCGCGGCCGAGGACGCCAGGGCGTACCGGCGCAGCACCTCGCGGGTCGCGGCGCGCAGCATCACCGGCGCCACCCCGCGCGCCGGGCAGGCCCGGTTCGCGGTGACGCCGTACGGGATGAACCGGGCGTCGCGGCGGCGCAGCGTGCGCCACCGGTCCGGGTCGAACCGTTCGTCGCCGGCCGGTCCGCTGCGCTGGAACGCCAGGTAGTTGAAGAGCAGCACCGACCCGGCGGGCAGGGTCACCCCGGAGGGCAACCCGATCGGCGCGGAGGTGATCCGGTGCGCGACGCCGAAGAGCGGGTGCACCCGCAGCGTCTCGTCGACCACCCGGTCCAACGCGTCGTCGTCGTGCAGGCCCCGTTGCAGGTCCGGCCGGCCGGCCAGGGCCAGCAGCACGTGCGCCATCGCCTCGGACATCTGCACCACCGCCGTGGTGCCGAACGCGCCGTGCAGGTACCAGGCCGTCTCCTCGGTGGTGAACGGCGGTGGCAACGTCACCGGGCAGGTGCCCGCCTCGAGACGCCCCCGCAGGTAGCGGGTCAACGGGTCCCGCCGGTCCAGGTGCCGCAGGCCGGTGCACTTCAGGGCGGCGACCACGTCGGTGGCGTTGGCGACGTAGAGCGCCCGGACCTGCGGCGGGCACACCTCACCGAAGATCAGCTCGTGGAAGACCTCCGCCCACACCGGCATCATCAGATCCCGCAACCGGACGTGGACCCGCCCGGCCGGCAGCTCGTCGAGCACCCGCCGGGTGGCGGCGGTGGCGAGCGCGTCGGCGCGCTGCGGTCGCAGCGCGAGCACCTGCCGGGTCACCCCGGCCACCGCCCGGTACCGCTCCCCCGGCTCCAGGTGCTCCTGGTGCATGTGCGGGCCGGGCGACAGCCAGTACCAGAACAGGTCGGACAGGCCGGCGCCCCGGCTGCGCCCGTCGGCCGCCGGGTCGGCGTACAGCTGCTCGAAGTGCTCGACGTCGACGAGCGGGCCGGGCACCGGGATGCCCTCCTCGCCGTTGACCCGGGCGAACACCCACTGCCGCAGCCGCACCACCGCCGGGGGCAGCCACCGGGGCAGGGTCCACCCGACCACCCCCGCCACGAGCAGCACGCCGCACAGCACCGGCGCGCTCACGCCGGGGCTCCCGTGGTGACCAGGCCGGCGCCCAGGTCGCCCGGCCGCGCGACGCCCACCAGCGCCAACGCCCGGTCGAGATCGGCGCGCAGCAGGTCGAGCACGTGCCGCACCCCGGCCGCGCCGCCCGCCGCCAGCCCCCACAGCACCGGGCGGCCGACCAGCACGGCCGTCGCCCCCAGCGCCAACGCGACAAGGACGTCGACCCCGCGCCGCAGCCCGCCGTCGACGAGCACCGGCAGCCGCCCACCGACGGCCGCCACGACGGCCGGCAACGCGTCCAGGGTGGCCGTCACCCCGTCGAGTTGCCGGCCGCCGTGGTTGGAGACCACCACCCCGTCCACCCCGTGCTCGACGGCCAGCCGGGCGTCCTCGGGGTGCAACACCCCCTTGAGCAGGATGGGCACCGTGGTGAGCCGACGCAGCACGGCGACCAGCTCCCAGCTCGCCCGGGCGTTCATCTCGATGTCCCGGACCCGGCCGTTCGCGTCACGCATGTTCTCGCAGACCATGCCGGGTGGCAGGTCGACGAATCCGTGCCGCAGGTCGCGCTCGCGCCGACCGAACACGGGCGAGTCGACCGTGACGACCAGGGCCCGGCAGCCGGCGGCCACCGCCCGCCGGACCACGGTGGTGGTGAACTCCACGTCGGTGTGCGGATAGAGCTGGAACCACAGCGTCCCGCCGGCCGCCGCGATCTGCTCGACCGGCCGGGTGGCCGCCATGCTCACCACCATGACCGTGCCGGACTCGGCGGCGGCACGGGCGGTGGCCAGCTCGCCGTCGGGGTGGGCCAGCCGGTGGAACGCGGTCGGCGCGACCAGCACCGGCATCGAGACCTCGTTGCCGAGCAGCGAGATCCGCAGGTCCCGGTCGCCGGTGGCGCGCAGCACCCGGGGAAGCAAGAAGCGTCGGGCGAAGGCCGCCTCGTTGGCCCGCAGGGTACGTTCGTCGCCGGCCCCGCCCGCGAAGAAGTCCCAGTGCACCGGGTCGAGGCGGCGGCGGGCGGCGGCGGCCACGTCGGCCAGGTTCAGCGCCACCTCGTCGAGGGCCGGCACGTCAGTCCCCGGCCCCGCGCAGGCACCTGTCGACGAAGGCGGCAAGCGGCGTCACGTGCACCTGTGGCCGGTCCCACCGGTTCTCCAGGTTCTCCGCCAGGTGGTGGGTCGCGACGACCCGGCCGCCCCGGTGGTGGCGGACGACCGGGTGCAGGTACGCCGCGTCGTGGGCCGCACCGACGACGTCCTGTGCGACCCGTTTCACCGTCACGTCGAACGGGTCCACCTGGTCGTGCTCCGGGCCGTACTCCAGGGTGACCACGAACGCGTCGGAGTAGTCGTGGTCGGCGGTGCGCAGGCCGGTCTCGGTGAAGTAGTCCACCGGCACCTCCTCGTGGTAGCGCGCGTCGGCGTCGGCGACGGTCACCACGTCGGCGAGGACGTCGAACTGCTGCCACAGCGCGGAGGTGCGGTTGACCCGGGCGATGATCGCGTCGGCGATCGACGCCCCGGTGGCGTCCAGCTTCTCCGTCGGCCACGGTGTGTCCCCGTACCGGCGTTCGAGGATCCGGTGCAGGGCCCGTACGGCGTAGCGGAAACCGTGGATGAACCCGTTGGTCGAGCGCTTGAAGTCCCGCTGTTGGGTGATGGTGCCGGCGAAGAACAGGTCGGGCACGTTCACCGACTCCCACTGCGCGGTCTGGGCCGGGAAACGGTCCCGGATCGCCAGCTCCGGCCGGCACGACTCGTCGAAGATCGACGCGTCGAAGGCGAACCCGGTGCAGACGAGCACCCGGTCGTAGCGCAGCTCCTTGGTCACCTCGTCGGCGCGGGAGAACGCGAACGTCACCGTGTAGCCGTCGGCGTCGCGGGTGATCCGCCGGACGGTGCCGTCCAGGATCGCGTTGGCCGACTTGAGCTGGTAGGTGTCGAGGAAGTTGTTGTTCACCGCCCGCAGGTGCCCGACGTAGTGGGTGCGCCAGGCCATCCGCACCGAGCTGGGCCCGGCCAGGTGGATCAGGGTGGTGGTCTCCATCAGGCTGTCCGCCGTCTCGAACGCGGAGTTGCCCTTGCCGATGATCAGCACCTTCTGGTCGAGGTAGTCGCGCGGGTCGACGGGCATGTCCGCGTACTGCTCGGCCAGCTCCAGCCCGGGAATGTCCGGCAGGTACGGCCTGGACACGCCGGTGGCGACGACCACCCGCCGGGCCCGGAAGGTCTCCCCCGCGTGCACCTCGAAGATCCCGTCCACCTTGGACACCGAGGTGACCCGCGCGCCGTAGCGCACCTTCACCCCGGTCCGCGCGGCGAAGTCGGCCAGGTAGCGGACCATCACGTCGGCGTCCGGGAAGTACCGTTCGGTGTACCTGGTGAACCGCAGCGCCGGATCGTCGGTGAGCAGCGAGTTCCAGTCCAGCCGCAGGTTGAACTCCGGATCGTCGGAGCCGGTGTGCGGCTTGTTGATGGAGATCAGTTGCCGGTGCCGGGGATAGGTGGCGAAGAACGCGCCCGGGATGTCCGCGCCCTCCAGCACCAGGTAGTCGCGCCGGCCGTCGGCCTCGAGCAGGGCGGCCAGTTGCAGGCCGGCGGGGCCGGCTCCGATGATCAGACAGTCGAGGGTCACGACGGGCCATCCAGGGTGAGAGGGGTCAACGGGAGTTCCAGTGCGTCCATCACGTCGGCGGCCCGCCGGACGTCGCCGTCGAGCGGCCGGTCCGGGTCGACCGGGGGGATCGCCGCGACCAGCGCCGCCAGCACCCGGGCGCAGCCCGGCGCGGTGGGCGTGCGGGCCCCCACGTACGCGGCCTGACGCAGCCCCAACGCCAACGAGCCGACGATCAGCCGCAGCAGTCCGGCCTGGTCGAAGACCCGCAGGGCGGCCTGGGTGCCGAGGGGGATGACGTCCTGGTTGTGCAGGTTGGTCGGCAGGCTCTGCATGCTCGCCGGCATGGTGTCCCGGCGGATCTCGGCGATCAGCGCGGTGGAGGCCAGCTGCACGCCCTGCAACCCGTGCTGCTGCCCCGGGCCGGCGGCCAGCATCGGCGACAGGCCACCGTTGCGGTGCGGGTCGACGAGCAGGTCGAGTTGCCGTTCGGCGAGGTTGCCGACCTGCGCCACCACCATCGACAGCAGGTCGGCGGCGAACGCGGCCGGCTGGCCGAAGAAGTTGCCGCCGTGCACCACGAGGTCGTCGTCGGGGAAGAACAGCGGGTTGTCGCTGACGCTGCCCAGGTCGGCGGTGACCACGGAATCGACGTGGCGCAGCGCGTCCTCGGCCGCGCCGAGCAGCTGCGGCGCGCACCGGATGCTGTACGGCTCCTGCAACGCGCGCCTGCCCGACGGGACCAACCCCGCGCCGACCTGCCGCATCCGCGCGCCCACGTCGATCGCGCCCGGGTGCCCGTACGCGCGCAGCAGCCGGGCGTCGAGGAACTGCGGGTCGCAGCCGAGCAGGTCGGCCAGCAGGCAGGTGAGCACCTGCGCCGCCCGGTGCGCGGCACGTACGGCCGACAACGCCAGCGCCGTCGCCGCGGTGGTCAGCGAGGTGCCGTTGACCAGGGCCAGGGCGTCCCGTCCGTCAAGTGGCAGCGGGGTCAGGCCGGCCTTCTCCAGCGCCTGCGCGGCCGGCAGGCGTACCCCGTCGAGGTAGGCGTGGCCGCGACCGCGCAGCGCCTGGGCCGCCGCGCCCAGCGGGATCAGGTCCCCGCTCGCGCCCACCGAACCCCACCTCGGCACGGCGGGCACGAAGGTGGTCCCGAGCATCGCGGCCAACGCGTCGACGACGTGCGGCGATACCCCTGACGCGCCCCGGGCCAGCGACCAGGCCCGGACCAGCACGGTCGCCCGGACGATCTCCGGGGCGAGATCCGGGCCGTGGCCCGCGCCGAGGTGGGCGAGGGTGTTGTCGGCCTGGTCGCGCAGGTCGGCGCGGCCGGCGTACCCGACGAGGGCACCGAAGCCGGTGGTGCTGCCGTACACCGCGCGGTCCTCGCCGAGCACCGCGGACAGGAAGGTGCGGGTGCGGGTGACCCGGTCGCGGACCTGAGCGCCGACCACGACCCGGACCGGGTCGCGGGCGGCGCTCAGGTCGGCGATCCGCAGCGGTGCCGCGAGATCAACCTCTGTCGTCATGCGACCGGACCCTAGAGAGCGATTCTCAGAACGCTTTGAAATCGGGCCGATACGGTGCGCCGCATGACGCTCGACTACCTGATCATCGGAGCCGGGCCGGCCGGGCTCCAACTCGCCGCCCTGCTGGAGCGCGACGGCCGCGACCATCTGGTGTTGGAGGCCGGGCCGGCGCCGGGCACGTTCTTCGGCCGCTACCCGCGGCACCGCCAGTTGATCTCCATCAACAAGGTCTGGACCGGTTCCGACGATCCGGAGTTCAACCTGCGCTCCGACTGGAACTCGCTGCTCACCGACGATCCGGCGCTGCTGTTCCGCAACTTCAGCCGGCGCTACTTCCCCGACGCCGACGACATGGTGCGCTATCTCGCGGCCTTCGCGCAGGGGCTGCGGGTCCGCTACGACACCCGGGTCACCCGGATCGCCCGCGACGGTGACCTGTTCACCGTCGAGGCCGGCGACGACACCCTGACCGCCCGCCGGGTCGTCGTGGCCACCGGCGTCTCGAAGCTGTACGTCCCGCCGATCGAGGGCGTCGAACTCGCCGAACGCTACGACACCGTCAGCGTCGACCCGGACGACTTCACCAACCAGCGGGTCCTGATCATCGGCAAGGGCAACTCGGCCTTCGAGACCGCCGACGCCCTGGTCGAGACCGCCGCCGTCATCCACGTCGCCGGCCCGCACTCGATCCGGCTGGCCTGGCAGACGCACTACGTCGGGCACCTGCGCGCGGTGAACAACAACTTCCTCGACACCTACCAGCTCAAGTCGCAGAACGCGGTCCTCGACGGCACCGTCGAGCGGATCGCCCGCCGCGACGACGGCGGCTACCGCATCGACTTCCGGTACGCCCGCACCCGCGAGTCGCTGCGGCAGATCGACTACGACCGGATCATCCTGTGCACCGGCTTCCGGTTCGACGCGGACATCTTCGACCCGTCGGCCCGGCCCCGGCTGGTCATCAACGACCGCTTCCCCGAGCAGACCTCCGGCTTCGAGTCGGTGAACGTGCCCGGCCTGTTCTTCGCCGGCACCCTCACCCAGCAACGCGACTTCAAGCGCTCCACCAACGGCTTCATCCACGGTTTCCGGTACGGCGTACGCGCCCTGCACCGGATGCTCGACGCCCGGTACCACGGGACACCGTGGCCGGCCACCACAGTGGACGCGACCCCGGAGGCGATCACCGACGCGATCATCGCCCGGATCAACCGCACCTCCGCGCTGTGGCAGCAGTTCACCGTCCTCGGCGACGTCGTCGTGATCGCCGACGGCGTCGCGCGCTACCACGAGGAGGTGCCGGTGGCCCACCTGCTCGACGGCGGCCTGGGGCCCGAGCCGTTCGCGGTGGTGACCACCCTGGAGTACGGCCCGGACCACGACCAGGTCGACCCGTTCGACATCACCGTCCCCCGGATCGCCGAGAACGACGCCGAACGCGCCCACGACGCCAGCTACCTGCACCCCGTCGTCCGGGTGCACCGGGGCGGGCAGGTCGTCGCCACCCACCACCTCGCCGAGAACCTGGAGAACAACTGGGACCTGCCCGGCGTGCACCAGCAGCCCCTGGCGCTGTTCCTCAAGGGCGTCCTGTCCGATGCCGGCTGAGCACCACCACGACGGCCGTGGCGCGGCGGACGCCGACCCTCGCGCCACGGGGCCCGGCCGGCACGGCGGGCACGACCGGACCGGTCGCGGGTCGGCGGACCGCGGCCGGTCCGGGACCGCCGCCGGGGGTGAGCGGTGGGCGGAGCCCGTGCGGGGGCTGGGGGACAACGGGGG
>NZ_JBMDWU010000377.1:0-4609 GCF_048594385.1 Micromonospora sp.
GGGGTCGCCGGGCTGCCCGACTGGTCCCGGGTCGGCTATCTCGGCGGCCAGTCGTTGCCGTCGGACGCGGACCTGGCGGGCGGGTCCTGCACGATCGACGCGGCGCGGCTGGCCACCGAGTTCGGGGTCCGCGCCGACGACGCGGTGGACGACAGCGTCGGCCTCCAGTCGGCCATCGACCGGATCAAGGCGAACTGCTCGCCGTCGGGCAACCCGCACCGGCTCTCGTTGATCGGGTTGCCGGCCGGGCGGATCGACATCTCCCGGCAGATCTACGTCGACGCGAACTTCCTGGTGCTGCGGGGGCAGGGCGCCGGTAGCGGCGGGACCCGGGTCGTGTTCCGGCCGGACGTCAACACCCGGTACGACACGCTGACCGCCGACGGCAGCCGGTGGAACCAGGACACGATGACGTTCGGCTCGCCGCCGGACACCGGCACCGGGGGGTGGATCTGGCCCGGCCGGGCCCTGTTCAAGGTGCAGACCCGTGAGGTCGCCGACCGGTACGCCGACGAGTGGGCCGCCGCTCCCGCCAACCGTAAGGACCTGTTCGAGGGCTCGATCAACCAGCACTGGGCCTCCGGCCAGAAACTGGGTTCCGCGTCGATCGACCCGGGGTACTCGGCCCGCGCCGGGCAGAACGTGATCCGCCTCGACGCCAAGGCGAAGATGGACGGCTTCCGGGTCGGCGGCTACGTCTGGGTCGGGGTCGCCAACAGCCTGCGCTTCTACGAACAGCAGGGGCTCGCGCCCGACGATCCGGGCACCCGCGAGAACCTGCACATGCGTCAGCAGATGTTCCGGGCGGTCGCCGTGAACACCTCGGCGAAGACGGTCACGCTGGACCACCCGCTGGAGTACGACGCACCCGTCGACTCCACCTCGGACGGTTCCGCGCCGATCGCCGGCAACGTCTACCCCAGCAAGATCACCCCGCTACGGGCGGTGGAGGGGGTCGGCTTCGAGAACTTCGCCTTCTCCCAGGAGATGGAGGGTCTGCCGAAGCTGCTCGGCGGCGTCTACCACCCCAGCCCGACCGACGCGGTGCACAACTACGGCAACCTGGCCCCCGAGTACGCCATGCACGGCATCGCGTTCAAGTGGGCCGCGAACAGCTGGGCGCGCGGGCTGGCCGGGTCGATGACCGGCTCGCACCCGATCGTCACCGAGGTCGCCCGCAACCTGCAGATCGAGCACAACACGTTCGACGGGGCGTGGAACAAGGGCAAGGGCGGCAACGGTTACCTGCGCGGCAGCCGGGTCTGGGACTCGCTGTGGGCGTACAACACCAGCCGGAACCTGCGGCACTTCACGTTCCAGTGGTCGGCCAGCGGCAACGTGGCGTTCGGCAACGACCTGGACTCCGACCTCAACCTGCACGGCGGCTGGGAACGCTACAACCTGTTCGAGGGCAACACCGTCCGCGTCCCGTACGAGCACCGGTCGGGCAGTTGCACCGCCAACTGCGGCGGCGAGGGTGGTGAGCTGGAGGACGGCACCTGGTTCCCGATCTGGTGGGCGGCGGCGGCAAAGGCGATCAAGTGGTCCGGGGCGTCCGGCCCGCAGAACGTCTTCCACCGCAACACGATGATCAAACAGTCCGTCCCGGGCGGCCCCTACCTGCCCTACGAGCCGTATTCCAGCGACAGCGGCGAGACGGAGGCGATCTACCAGTTCGGCTCCGACGCGGCGAACCCACGCGCTTTCACCCCGTTGAGCCAGGGCGGCGCGCCGATCAAGGACTGGTCCGGCCGGGAGACCGTGAACTACGCCGGCCAGGGTGTCGCGGTACGCACCGGCGAGCGGTGGCCGTCGCTGTTCCTGCGTGACGTCGGCCAGCTCGAACCCCGCGACGGCAACCGGCGGACCGTCGTGACCTGGAACATGCAGGGGGCGGGTTCCAGCGCGGGCGGCACCTACGAGAACAAGTACGCGACAGTGCTGGGGTTCCTCAGCGCGGGGACGCTGGCGGTGGCGCTCCAGGAGGCCGGGTCGCCACCGGCCGGCAGCGCACACGAGATGGCGCGGCACGCCCAGCAGGTGTTCGCCAACAACGGCGTCTTCCCCCCGGTGTACGAGTACTACCTGGGCACCCTGCTCGGTGAACCCACCCGGCACCTGTACTGGCTGAACACGGACACCTCGACGCAGGGCCCGAACCGGGTCAACCTCGCCATCGCCACCGCGCAGCGCGCCGACCAGGTCGCCGTGGTCGCCGGGCAGGCGGGCGCCCGGCCGGCGCTCGGCGTACGGATCGGCGAGACGTTCTTCTTCACCGTGCACGGCTGGGCGGGCAACGGCAACGACATGCCGACCACGCTGGCGAACATCCGCACGTTCATCCAGAACAACCCCGGCGCGAACGGCACCTACGAGTGGGTCGTGCTCGGCGACTTCAACCGGGAGCCGCAGAACCTGCGCAACGCGCTACCGGTCAACCAGTTCGCCGTGATGGCCCCGGACGCCAACACCCATCCGACGACGGGCCCGACGAACACCCTGGACTACGCGGTGACCGACTTCGGCAACGGCGCGCCGACGCTCTTCCGGGCGCACACCGAGAACACGATCACCAACTCCGACCACCACCCGGTGACCTACGGCTTCGACCTGCGCGCCGCCGCGGAGGTGCCGCCGCTGGCCACCCCGACGATGCCCGGCCGGGCGCTGCTGCGCAACGCCGCCACCACCCGCGTCGCCGACGCCGAACCCAACGGCGGGCCACTGGTCGTGGACACCGCCTACGCCCCGTCGCGGGCCCAACAGTGGCGGCTGGACTGGGACAACGAGGTCCCCGGCTACCTGCGCCTGCAACGGGTCCGGGAGGGCAACTCGACCGACGACCGCTACCTGGGCCTGGCCGATGCCGCCCCGGACGCCCGCGCCGCGCTGGGCTGGTCACCGTCGCTGGCCCAGCTGTGGCGGCCGGTGTCCAACGGCGACGGCACGTACACCCTGCTCAACTACCTGACCGGGCAGGCGCTCACGGTGCTGCCGGGCGACTTCGTGCTGGCCGCCCGGGACGCCACCGACTCGCCGTACCAACGCTGGTTCCTCGCGTCCTCGACGGACCTCGACCTGCGGCGGGACATCCTGCCCGTCGTCGCGCCCGCCGGCACGGCGGCCGAGCTGGGGGTGGCCGGCCCGGACGGCGTCGAGGGCCGGCCGGTGCAGCTGCTGCCCGCCACCACCGGCAGCCGGGAGTGGCAGCCGGTGCCGGCCGGGCAGCGCGGCGCCGACCGGTGCTTCTACCTGCTGTACGACGACGAGTACCTGACGTCCACCCCGGACGGTGGCCTGCCCCTGCCCGGCGCGCACGTGGTGCTGGACGGCTACGACCCGCACAGCCAGGGGCAGGTCTGGTGCGTGCACCAGGACAGCGCCTCGATGACCATCTACAACAACACCGTCGTGCAGGGTCAACTCGTCCAGACCTACCTGACCGACCACGGCCTGCACGCGCACCTGAGCGTGGAGTCCGTGCCGGACACCGGGCGGGAGGGCTGGCGCTGGTGAGGTGACGCGGGGCGACGGCCCCGCCCCGGGCGTCCCGCGGGCCGGCCGGCACGACGTTCCCCGGCGTAAGCTGAAGGGCGTCGATGTCACCGACGGTCGGGGGTTACCGGGGCGTGGTGGGGCTGTCGTCGGGAGATGGCGTCGAGGGTGGGCACCGGACCCGGCCGCAGGGCGCGCTGCGACTACAGATCCTCGGCCCGCTGCGCGTCCGGCGGGGCGGCGTCGAGCTGGACCCGGGCCCCCGCCAGCGGGCCTACCTGCTGCTCCTGCTGCTGGCCCGCGCCGGGGAACCGGTCAGCACCACCGAGCTGATCGACCTGGTCTGGGGCGACGACGCCCCCGCGACCGCCGTCAACGTCATCCACAAGTACGTCGGTGCGCTGCGCCGCCTGCTGGAACCCGGTCTGCCACCCCGCGCGGCCGGCTCCTACCTGCACCGGCACGCGACCGGCTACCGCCTGTCCGCCACGGCGGAACTGCTCGACCTGATGGCGTTCCGGGGGCACGTCGGGGCCGCCGCCGCCCACCGGGCCCGGGGTCGGGACGCCGACGCCCTCGACGCGTACTGCCGGGCGCTCGCGCTGTGGCGGGGACCGGCCGGCGACGGGTACACGCACCGGCCCGGCGCGGTCGCCCTCTTCGCCGCGCTGGACGGGGAGTTCTTCGCCGCCGCCGTCGCCGCCGCAGACCTGGCCGTCGCGGCGGGGCAGCCCCACCAGGTGCTGGCCCCCCTACGGCTGGCGGCGACGATGACGCCCCTGCACGAGCCGGTGCAGGCGGGACTGGTCACCGCGTTGGCCGCCGCCGGCCAGCAGGCGCAGGCGCTGGCAGTGTTCCGGGCCGTCCGCGCCGACCTCGCCGAGCACCTGGGGGTCGACCCCGGCCCGGTGCTGGCCCAGGCATACCACCGCGCGCTCGGCCGGGCGTCACCGCCGGCGCCCGCCGGGCCGTCCGCGCCGCCGGCGCCCGCCGGGCCCTCCGTGCTGCCGGCGCCTGCCGGGCCGTCCGCGCTGCCGGCGCCCGCCGGTGACGGCCTGGTGGGCCGGGCCGGCGAGTTGGCGACCCTACGGGACGCGACCACGGCGGCCTTCAC
>NZ_JBMDWU010000378.1:0-12395 GCF_048594385.1 Micromonospora sp.
CCCGGTGTTCCGACCGGGCCGCCGGCCGTCGGCGTGCGCGCCCCCGGTGTCGTACGGACGAATTTTTCCGCCCCGGCGTCGCCGCCGGATGGGCTGGCGCGAGTGTCCTGAGCTGCGCGGACATCGACGGCCGGCAAACCGACGCAGCGGCGTCGGATCGACGTGCGGCGACATGTGTGGTGGTGAGTCGGTTTGGTTTTCCGGCGGCTCGGGAATCTAGCTGTCACGACAGGAACCACACATTCCGTGTGACTCAATCTTCAGGAGGAGGGCGACCGTGGAGTTCACCGTCTGGGGCATCATCACCGCGCTCGTTGTTGGTCTCATCGTCGGCGCTCCGGGCCGTCTGGTCGTGCCGGGCCGCCAGAACATGCCGATCTGGCTGCACATGCTGATCGGTGTGGGCGCCGAGCTGCTGGGCACCGTGCTGGCCCGCGCCATGGGCATCGCGACGGAAACCGCCGGCATCGACTGGACCGAGCTGCTGGTGCAGGTCGTCCTCGCCGCCATCGCCGTGGCCCTGGTGGCCGGTGTGGGTCGTCGCCGCAGCGTCACCCACCGGTAAGTCAAGCGGCACCGCTGAGCGGGCGCCCCACCCCACGGGGGCGGGCGCCCGCTGGCGTGTGGGGGGCCGGGCGGCGCGGGCCGTCGCCGGTGACGGGCGGTCTAGACCAGATCGTTACCGGAGTCGGTTTGGAAATTATCCGCTTCGGGAACCTATCGATCACCACAGCAACAAACACCTCACCAATGACATATCTACTGAAGGAGGACGGCCGTGGAGTTCACCGTCTGGGGCATCATCACCGCGCTCGTTGTTGGTCTCATCGTCGGCGCTCTGGGCCGTCTGGTCGTGCCGGGCCGCCAGAACATGCCGATCTGGCTGCACATGCTGATCGGTGTGGGCGCCGCGCTGCTGGGCACCGTGCTGGCCCGCGCCATGGGCATCGCCACCCAGACCGCCGGCATCGACTGGGCCGAGCTGCTGGTGCAGGTCGTCCTCGCCGCCATCGCCGTGGCCCTGGTGGCCGGTGTGGGTCGTCGTCGGGGCGTCAGCCACCGGTGACCCCGCCCGCCGGTCGGTGACCGGCCGGCACGGACCAACTCAGCGGATGCCCGCCCCCGGTTCGGGGGCGGGCCTCCGCTCGTCCGGGTGGTGACCATCGATCCCGCCGGGTCGTCGCAGGGCCTGCCAGAGCGGCCCCCGCCTGCGATACGGTCGCCTCGCCGAACGCCCCGCCGCCGGCCGCCGCACCGTCGACGGTCCGCCCGTGCGGGGCGGCACCCGCCCCCTGTCGTAAAGGAAATTTTCCTACTAGGGTGCGGCAGAGAAGGTTAGTGCCGGACGGCGCGAGGGAGAAGTGGCGTGAACAGGTGGAAACGGCTGGCCCCGGTCACCGCCGTCGTGGCCTCGGCCGCGATGGTGCTCGCCGGTTGCGGCGGTTCCGGCGACGACGAAGCCGCCGACGACAGCAAGCTGACGGTCTGGATGATGGGCGAGGGGAGCGACGCCCAGACGGCGTTCCTCGACGGCGTCGAGACCGAGTTCCGGCAGCGGCACCCCGACACCGACGTGGTGGTCCAGTACATACCCTGGCTGGAGGCGCCGAAGAAGTTCCAGGCGGCGCTCGCCGGCGGCGAGGGCCCGGACGTCACCGAGCTGGGCAACACCGAGACCCAGGGCTGGGCAGCCCAGGAGGCGCTCGCCGACATCTCCGGCCGCTTCGGCGGCTGGGCCGACGGCAAGGACGTCCTGCCCGACCTGGTGCGCAACGCGCAACTCGACGGCAAGCAGTACGGCGTCCCCTGGTACGCCGGGGTCCGCGCGATCTACTACCGCACCGACTGGTTCGCCGAGGCCGGCGTGCAGCCGCCGAGGACCTGGGACGAGCTGGTCTCGGTCGCCAAGGCGGTGCAGGCCAAGAAGCCCGGCAGCTACGGCATCGCCCTGCCGGGCAACTCCGAACTGCCCTTCTACTCCTTCCTCTGGGGTGCCGGCGGCGAGATCGCCACCGACCAGGGCGGCACCTGGAAGTCCGGTTACACCAGCCCGCAGGCCCAGCGGGCGGTGAAGTTCTGGACCGACCTGGTGACCGTGCACAAGGTCGCCCCGCCGGCCGCCGCCGGGTGGAACGAGATCGACGCCCGTACCCAGTTCGCCACGGGCAAGGCGGCGATGGCCTTCGCCGGCAGTTGGCAGGCCGGCGCGATCAAGAAGGACAACCCCGACATCGAGAAGGTCTGGGGGACCTTTCCGATCCCCGGCCCGGACGGCGGCCCGGCCCCCGCCTTCGCCGGTGGCTCCGACGTCGCCCTCTGGCAGGACAGCGAGCGGCAGGACCTGGCCTGGGACTACCTGACCGTGCTGCTGAGCAAGAAGAACGCGAAGACCTTCGCCGGCAGCCTCGGCTTCTTCCCGGTCTACTCCGACCTCGTACAGGGCGGCGACTACGCCGACGACAAGCTGATGGCGGCGTTCGCCAGCACCATGCAGCGCACCCGGGTGACCCCACTGACCCCGAAGTGGGTGGAGGTCAGCCGGACGAAGACGGTCACCCAGGCGATGAACAGCTCGGTCATCAAGGGCCAGAAGTCGGTGCAGCAGGCCACCGCCGACGCCGCCGCCGAGATGGAAAGCATCCTCAACGCCAAGTGAGCACCCGGACCGAGCACCCTGCGACGGCCGCCGCCCGGGACACCCCCACGCGGCGGCGGCCCCGGGTGGACCGCCTGCCGTACCTGCTCCTGCTGCCCTGCCTGGTCGTGATCGGGGTGCTGCTGCTGTGGCCGCTGGGCCAGGTGGTGGCGATGTCGTTCTTCCGGCTCAACAGCGTCCGGCAGCTGCGCGGGGACCGGGAGTGGCCGTTCGTCGGGCTGGCCAACTACACCCAGATCCTCGGCGACCCGTTCTTCCGTACGGTGCTGCGCAACACCGTGCTCTTCGCGGCGGCGAACGTGCTGCTGACGATGGTGCTGGGCACCCTGGTCGGGCTGCTGCTGCACCGGCTCGGCCGGAAGATGGCCACCTTCGTGGCCAGTTGCGTGATGCTGGCCTGGGCCACCCCGGCGCTGACCGGCACGATCGTCTGGAAATGGATCTTCGATGACACCTCCGGCCTGGTCACCTGGGCGTTCAACGCCCTGCCGGACGGGCTGTCGCAGGCGCTCTTCGGCCGTACCGACTGGTCGGGTTACGGCTGGTTCAACTCGCCGCTGCTGTTCTTCGCGATCCTGACCCTGGTGGTGGTCTGGCACTCGTTCCCGTTCATCGCGGTCAGCGTGCTCGCCGGGCTCAAGAGCGTGCCGAGCGAGCTGCACGAGGCGGCCCGGGTCGACGGGGCCGGCCCGTGGACGGTGTTCTGGAAGATCACCTTTCCGCTGCTGCGGCCGGTCTTCGGCATCCTGGTGGTGCTCTCCACCATCTGGGACTTCAAGGTCTTCACCCAACAGTTCGTGCTGGCCGGCGGCACCCAGGACCGGCCGACGTTCATGCTGTCGATCTACTCGTACGCCGAGGCGTTCTCCCCGCCGCCCAAGTACGGCGTGGGCTCGGCCATCGCGGTCATCCTCACGCTGATCCTGCTGGTGGTGACCGGCCTGTACGTCCGGATGGTGCTCAGACAGGAGGACGCGTCGTGAAGAAGGTCGCCCTCAACGGCGCGGGCCTGCTGGTGGCGCTCTTCGCCGCCTTCCCGGTCTACTGGATGATCGCCACCTCGCTGAAACCGAACCGGGAGATCTTCTCGGCCACCCCCCGGCCGGTCCCGGCCCACCCCACCCTGGAGCACTACCGGGAGATCCTCACCGGCAACCTGATCCCGGGCGTGACCTTCGGCGACTTCCTGCTCAACAGCGTGCTGGTGGCCGTCAGCACGGTCGTGCTCAGCGGGCTGGTGGCGCTGCTGGCCGCGACGGCGGTGGCCCGGTTCCGGTTCCGGCTGCGGACCACCTTCCTGATCATGCTGCTGGTGGTGCAGATGATCCCGCTGGAGGCGCTGGTCATCCCGCTGTTCCTGATGATCCAGCGGCTCGGCCTCTACAACACCCTGCCCAGCCTGATCCTCACCTACCTGGGCTTCTCGCTGCCGTTCGCGGTGTGGATGCTGCGCGGCTTCGTGGCGGCCGTGCCGAAGGAACTGGAGGAGGCCGCCGCCATCGACGGCGCCAGCCGCGTCCAGACCTTCCGCAAGGTCCTCTTCCCGCTGGTCGCGCCCGGCCTGGTGGCCACCAGCATCTTCTCCTTCATCACCGCCTGGAACGAGCTGATCTTCGCGTTGACCTTCGTCAACGACCAGAGCCGCTACACCCTGCCGGTGGCGATGACCTTCTTCTTCGGCCGCGACGACACCGCCTGGGGGTCGGTGATGGCCGCCTCCACCCTGTTCACCCTCCCCGTGATCGTCTTCTTCCTGCTGGTGCAGCGCCGGATGGTCTCCGGTCTGGTGGCGGGCGCCGTCAAGGGCTGAGCCGGGACGCCGACCACCCGCGCCCGGCCGTACCCTGGGGCCATGACGGGCAGGGTGGCGGCGGTGAACCTCGGCGTGGTGACGCAGGCGCGGTGGGCGGGTGACGCGAGCGGGCGCAGCGGCATCGACAAGCGGCCGGTCGACGGCCCGGTGCTGCTGCGCGCCGACGGGGTGGCCGGCGACTTCATCGGCGAACGGCCCCAGCACGGCGGCCCCGAGCAGGCGGTCTACGCCTACGCGCAGGAGGACGCCGGCTGGTGGTCGGCCGAACTGGGCCGCGACATCAGCCCCGGCGGCTTCGGTGAGAACCTGACCACCTGGGCGGTGGACGTGACCGGCGCGGTGATCGGCGAACGCTGGGCGGTCGGCTCGGCGCTGCTCCAGGTCACCAAGCCGCGCACCCCGTGCACGACCTTCGCCGGTTTCTGGGGGGTGCCCGACCTGATCAAGCGGTTCACCGTCCGGGCCGCCCCCGGGGCCTACCTGCGGGTGCTGCGCGACGGCGAGGTGAGCGCGGGCGACCCGGTGGCGGTGGTGGACCGGCCGGCGCACGGCGTCACCATCGGTGAGGTGTTCCGGGCCACCAGCCTGGAGCCGGAGCTGCTGCCCCGGCTGCTCGACGTCCCCGAACTGCCCGCCTCGACCAGGGAGAAGGTCCGCCGCCGGTTGAACGTCGCCGACTGACCACACCGGCCCGCCGGCCGGTCAGGCGGGGTCGGCGAAGACCTCGGCCAGCACCCGGGGCCCGGTCGCCCGGCCGTCGGCGACCTTCGCCCACCGGCCGTTGTCGGCGTTCCACTCCAGCCCGTCGAAGCGCACCCGCTTCACCCCGTGGTCGGGGGCGTGCGAGACCAGCCAGTGCGCGTACCGCCAGCCGTCCCGGGCATCCGAGGCGGGCACCGTCACGTCGGTCAGCTCGGCCACCGCACCGGCGTCGGGCAACCCCCAGTCGAGGGTCAGGCCACGGGTCAGCTCGGCCACCGCGGCCTGCCCGCGCATCACCGGGGTACGCCCCACCGTGCAGGCCACCGCGCCGGTCGCCTCGCCGAGCAGGGCCCGCGCCAGCACCTGGGACTCGTCGGCCCACTTCTGGTACGCCTTCGGGTACGCCGAACGCTGCACCGCCTGGGCCGCGTCGGTGACCTCCATCCGCTCCCAGCCGCGTACCTTCTTCAGCGCCTTGTAGAACCGGTTCGCCGCGTACCGCTGGTCGCGGATCTGCTCCGGGGTGCCCCAACCCTGGCTGGGGCGCTGCTGGAACAGGCCGAGCGAGTCGCGGTCACCGTGGGCGAGGTTACGCAGCCCCGACTCCTGGTACGCGGTGGCCAGGGCGACCACCACGGCCTGCTCGGGCATCTGCCGCTGCATGCCGATGGCGGCGATGGTGGCCGCGTTGGCCATCTGGTCGGCGTCGAGCTTGACGGTGCCGTCGGCCTGCACGGTGCAACTGCGGCCGGCGACGGGAAGCCGGAACTCCCCGTCGAGTTGACGGACTCCCCAGCCCCCGACGATGGCGAACAACGCCACCACGACCCCGGCTGCCACGAATGTCCGTGTCCGCACCCGCACCTCCCGTTTCAACGTTCGCCAAGCGTACGTCGCCAACCGTCGGCCCCGGGTCGGTCGACCGGTTCACGTTCCCGTGCAGAATCGGAAGAAACCAGGTCAATCCCGGGGCACCCAGGCCGCGTCCCGCTTCTGTCGGAACGCCTCCACGCCCTCGCGGCCCTCGGCGGACAGGAAGTAGCCGGTGGACCGGGCGGACAGGTCGGCGATCTCCGCCCGCAGGTCGGTGGCGGCCGGGCGGCGCAGCAGCTCCTTCGTCCCGGCCAGCGCCCCCGGCGCGCCCCGCACCAGCGACGCGCAGTACCGGGCCACCGCCGCGTCCAGCTCGCCGGCCGGCACGGCGGCGGTCACCAGCCCCACCTCGGCGGCCCGCCGGCCGTCGAAGGTGTCGCCGGTCAGGTACAGCTCGGCGGCGGCCCGGGGGTGCAGCCGGGGCAGCACGGTCGCCGAGATCACCGCCGGGATCACCCCGATCCGCACCTCGGTGAAGGCGAACGTCGCCTCCTGCGCGCAGACCGCCAGGTCGGCCGCCGCGATCAGGCCCAACCCGCCGGCCCGCGCCGGCCCGGCCACCCGCGCCAGCACCGGCTTCGGGCACTGGCGCACCGCCACCAGCACGTCACCGAGCATCCCGGCCGGCACCGACCCGCTGGCGTACGCCGCCGCCGTCTCCTTGAGGTCCGCGCCGGAGCAGAAGACCGGGCCGGTGTGGTCCAGCACGACCACCCGGACCGCGTCGTCGGCGACCGCCCCGGCGATCCCGGCCAGCAGCTCGGTCATCAGCGGGGTGGACAGCGCGTTGCGGTTGTGCGGGCTGTCCAGGGTGAGGGTGGTCACCCCACGGGCCGTGGCGACCCGCACGAGTCGGTCGGGAGAGGTCATGCCGGGCACACTAGTGGCCATGCCCGGCGTCCTTCCAGATGGTGAGACCGTTCCCGTCGACGGCGCGCTGCCCGGCACCGCCCTGCGCGGGGTCGGCGCGCGCGGGTTCGGTGTCTACCTGCACGTGCCGTTCTGCGCCAGCCGGTGCGGATACTGCGACTTCAACACCTACACCGCCGCCGAGCTGGGCGGGGGCGTCGGCCGGGAGTCGTACGCCGACACCGTGCTGACCGAGTTGGCGCTCGCCGCCCGGGTGCTCGCCGACGCCCCACCGCCCCGGGTCGACACGGTCTTCGTCGGCGGCGGCACCCCCACCCTGCTGCCCGCCGACGACCTGGCCCGGCTGCTCGACGGCATCGACCGCACCTGGGGGCTGGCCGCCGACGCCGAGGTCACCACCGAGGCCAACCCCGAGTCGGTGACCCCCGGATCGCTGAAGACCCTGCGCGCCGCCGGCTACACCCGGATCTCGCTGGGCATGCAGTCCGCCGCCGCCGGGGTGCTGGCCGTCCTCGACCGCACCCACCGCCCGGGACGCGCCGTCGAGGCCGCCCGGGAGGCCCGCGACGCCGGGTTCGACCACGTCAACCTCGACCTGATCTACGGCACGCCGGGGGAGCGCCCGGAGGACTTCGCCGCCTCGCTGGAGCAGGTGGTCGCCGCCGGGGTCGACCACGTCAGCGCGTACGCCCTGATCGTGGAGGACGGCACCCGGCTGGCGGCACGGATGCGGCGCGGCGAGCTGCCGTACCCCTCCGACGACGTCGCGGCGGACCGCTACCTGGCCGCCGAGGCCGCCCTCGACGCGGCCGGTTTCTCCTGGTACGAGGTCTCCAACTGGGCGCGCGGCGGGGCGGCCCGGTGCCGGCACAACCTGCTCTACTGGACCGGCGGCGACTGGTGGGGCCTCGGCCCGGGGGCGCACAGCCACGTCGGCGGGGTGCGCTGGTGGAACGTCAAACACCCCACGACGTACGCGCAGCGGCTCGCCGCCGGGCACTCACCCGGCCTGGCCCGGGAGATCCTCACCCCGGCCGAGACGCACACGGAGGACGTGATGCTGCGGCTGCGGCTCGCCTCCGGGCTGCCGCTGGACGAGCTGGACGACGCGGGTCGCGCCGCCGCCTCCCGCGCGCTCGCCGACGGGCTGCTGGACCCGGTGGCCTATCCGCAGGGACGGGCGGTGCTCACCCTGCGGGGCCGGCGGCGGGCCGACGCGGTGGTCCGCGACCTGCTGCCCTGAGCGTGGCCGCGCCGGCCCGCCGCGCACCCTGCCGGGGCGCGCCGGGGCCGGCGGTGGTGCCCGACCGGCCGGGGGAGCGGCCGGTCGGGACTCACTTGATGAAGCTGGTGGACATCGGGTAGCGGTACGCCTGACCCTCGTTGGCCTTCATGCCGGCGATGATCCCGAACAGGATCTGGATCACCACGACCGCGATGCTGGGCAGGAAGAGCAGGCACCAGCTCACGAAGAGCAGCACGAACGCGATGATCGACCAGAGGATCTGGAAGTTCAGCGCGGCCAGGGCCTGCGCCCGGACGGCCGGCGACTGCTGCCCGCGTACCAGGTAGGCGATCAGCGGGGCGACGAAGCCGAGCGGGCCGAAGCTGATCAGCGCGCCGGCGGCACCGCCGAAGTGCGCGACCAGCGCCCAGGTCTTGTCCTCGCTGTTGGCGTAGCCGCCGCTCGGCGCACCGTAGGCGCCGCCGGTCGGATATCCGCCACCGGGCGGGGGGTAGCCACCCGGCGGGGGGTAGCCGCCCGCGGGCGGCTGGTCACCGGTGGGCGGCGGATACCCGCCGGGCGGGGGGTACCCGCCCGCACCCGGCGCGCCGGACAGTGGTGCGGTGGGCGGCTCGTATGGCGAGCCCTGGGGCGCGGTCGGGTCCGGCGGGAACCCGTCGCCCGCGCCGGGAGGGCGAGGTGGTTCAGTCATGCCCGCCACGGTAGGGGCTGTCGGCAAGGGTGCACCAGAGCGACACTGGTGAGGTTGGCCTCGACCGTGCGTCAACGTCCCCGCCGGCTTGGTCCGTCTTGATCATATCGGCGGCGGTACTGCCGACGTAGACTGGCACTCGCTACAGTCGAGTGCCAGAGTGCTCGCCCGGGTGCGGCAGCGCCCGCAACGACGTGCGTCAGGAGGTGGGAGATGGGTCTCGACGACCGCAAACTCGCCGTGCTGCGGGCGATCGTCGAGGACTACGTCGCCACGCAGGAGCCCGTCGGCAGCAAGACGCTCGTCGAGCGGCACCAGCTCGGGGTCTCCCCGGCGACCGTCCGCAACGACATGGCGGTGCTGGAGGAGGAAGGCTACATCCGGCAGCCGCACACCAGCGCCGGCCGGGTCCCCACCGACCGGGGCTACCGTCTCTTCGTCGACCGGCTCTCCCGGGTCAAGCCGCTCAGCCCGGCCGAACGCCGGGCCATCGAGCGCTTCCTGGTCGGCGCGGTCGACCTCGACGACGTGGTGCACCGCACCGTACGCCTGCTGGCGCAGCTCACCCGCCAGGTCGCCGTGGTGCAGTACCCGTCGCTGGCCCGCTCGTCGGTGCGCCACCTGGAACTGGTGCCGATCTCCACCACCCGGCTGATGCTGGTCATGATCGCCGACACCGGGCGGGTCGAGCAGCGGCTGGTCGAGCTGGCCGCGCCGGTCCCCGCCGACGACGTCCTCGACCTGCGCCGGCTGGTCAACGAGAAACTGGTCGGGAGTCGGTTGTCCGACACTCCGCCGCTGGTGCAGGCGCTTGTCGACGAGAGTGCGCCGCATCTGCGCGGCGCGATGACCACCCTGTCCACCGTGCTGCTGGAAACCCTGGTGGAGCGCACCGAGGAACGGCTCGCGCTGGCCGGTACCGCCAACCTCACCCGGGGTGGCCTGCTCGACTTCCAGGGCTCGCTGCGACCCATCCTGGAGGCGCTCGAAGAGGAGGTCGTGCTGCTCAAGCTGATCGGCGAGGCGGAGCCGAGCACCACCCGGGTGCTGATCGGCGACGAGAACGAGGTCGACAATCTCCGTGCCGCCTCGGTGGTCAGCACCGGGTACGGCCCGGGCAGCACCATCGTCGGCGGGCTGGGCGTGCTCGGCCCGACCCGGATGGACTACCCCGGCACCATCGCCACGGTGCGGGCCGTGGCACGCTACGTGGGCGAGCTGCTGGCCCAGAACTGACCAGTCAGGGCCGGCGGCCGGCTCCGGCCGCCGACCGGCGCAAACGCGAGACGAACATGAGGACACGGAACGCAGTGGCCAGGGACTACTACGGCATTCTCGGCGTGAGCCGGGAAGCCTCCGACGACGAGATCAAGCGCGCCTACCGCAAGCTGGCGCGGCAGTTCCACCCGGACGTCAATCCGGACCCGGAGGCACAGGAGAAGTTCAAGGACATCAACGCCGCGTACGAGGTCCTCTCGGACGACCGGAAGCGGCAGATCGTCGACCTGGGTGGCGACCCGCTCGCCCCGGGCGGCGGGGGCGCCGGCGGCCCGGGTGGCCCCGGCGGGGCCGGTCCGTTCGTCGGCTTCCAGGACATCATGGACGCCTTCTTCGGCGGCGCGGCCGGTGGCGCCCGTGGCCCACGGCCGCGGACCCGGCCCGGGGCCGACGCGATCCTGCGGCTGGAACTGGATCTGCACGAGACCGCCTTCGGCGTCGAGGCCCCGATCACGGTCGACACCGCCGTGCTCTGCACCACCTGCTCCGGGGCGGGCACCGCGGCCGGCACCCACCTGGCGACCTGCGAGGCGTGCGGCGGCCGGGGCGAGGTGCAGTCGGTGCAGCGCACCTTCCTCGGCCAGGTCGTCTCGGCCCGGCCGTGCACCGTCTGCCAGGGCTACGGCACCACCATCCCGCACCCCTGCCCGACCTGCGCCGGCGACGGGCGGGTACGGACCCGCCGCTCGCTGACCGTCAAGATCCCGGCGGGCGTCGAGGACGGCATGCGCATCCGGCTCGCCCAGCAGGGCGAGGTCGGCCCGGGTGGCGGCACCGCCGGTGACCTCTACGTCGAGATCCACGAGCGGCCGCACGACGTCTACTCCCGCAAGGGCGACGACCTGCACTGCCGGGTCACCGTGCCGATGACCGCCGCCGCGCTGGGCACCCGGCTCACCATCAAGACGCTTGACAGCGACGAGACCGTCGACGTCAAGGCCGGCACCCAGCCGGGCAGCACGCTGCGGCTGCGCGCCCGGGGCGTACCGCACCTGCGCGGCACCGGCCGGGGCGACCTCTACGTCCACCTCGACGTGCGTACCCCCACCAAGCTCGACGCCGACCAGGAGAAGATGCTGCGGGACTTCGCCAAGACCCGGGGCGAGGAGGTCGCCGAGCTGAGCAAGCAGGGCGGCTTCTTCTCCCGGATGCGCGACGCCTTCAACGGCCACGCCTGACCGGTCGGGCTTGTCTCGGTCGGCCTGTCCCGTTCGATCTTGATCCGGCCGGTCTCGTGCCGGTCGGCTCGTCCCGGTCGGGGCGTGCCGGTCGGGCCGGCGTCCCGGGTGGCTTCCCGGCCGGCCCGGCCGGTTAGCCTGATCGGCGTGTCCGCGCCACTGTTCCTGGTCGAGTCGCTGCCCCCTGCCGACCAGTTCACCCTGGACGGCCCCGAGGGGCACCACGCCGCCACCGTGCAACGGCTGCGCGTCGGCGAGGAACTGCTGCTCGCCGACGGGCGGGGCGGCACCGCCACCGCCGTGGTCACCGCCGTCGGTCGGGGTGCCCTCGACCTCACCGTCACCTCCCGGGGGTACGTCGACGCGGACGTCCCCCGGCTGGTCGTGGTGCAGGGCATCGCCAAGGGCGACCGGGGCGAGCTGGCCGTACAGGCGATGACCGAGGTCGGGGTGGACGAGATCGTGCCCTGGGCGGCATCCCGCTCGGTGGCGCAGTGGCGCGGCGACCGGGGCGTACGGGCCCGGGACAAGTGGGTGGCGACGGCCCGGGAGGCAGCCAAACAGGCCCGCCGGGCGTGGCTGCCGGTGGTGGCCGGTACCCCGGACGAGTCCACCGCCGCGGTGGCCCGCCGGATCGCCGGGGCGGGCACGGCGTTCGTCCTGCACGAGGAGGCCGACGACCGGCTCACCACTGTCGACCTGCCGAGCACCGGCGAGATCGTCCTGGTCGTCGGGCCCGAGGGCGGCGTCGCCCCGACCGAGCTGACCACCTTCACCGACGCGGGCGCCCGCGCGGTCCGCCTGGGCCCCTCGGTCCTACGCACCTCCACCGCCGGCCCCGCCGCCCTGGCCGTCCTCGCCACCCGCCTCTCCCGCTGGTAACCACCCCACCCATCCCTGCCCCACCTGCCCCGCCCTGCCCCACCTGCCCCGCCCTGCCCCACCTGCCCCGCCCTGCCCCGGTGATCAAGAGGTTTGCGTCATCCTCCGGCTCGATCCCCGCCCCAAACTTCTTGATCACCGCCCCTCAACGCCGCCTCGCACCACCGTCTCCCGGCGGTGTCCCCTCGTGATCAAGAGGTTTGCGT
>NZ_JBMDWU010000379.1:0-32456 GCF_048594385.1 Micromonospora sp.
CCGACCCCGTGCCACGCCGCGCCGCGCAACGACACCCCGAACTTTCCGCGCTCGAGCAGCTTGACCTTGCGGATCTGCGCGCAGGCCGGGCAGCGGCGATCCGGTGACGCCACGCACCGGCCACACAGGTAGTCGTAGCACAGGGCACATGGCATCACCGGGTCGGGACAGGCGGGGCAGGTGGCGGTCAGGCATGTGGCGCACACAGTCACATGTGCCACCAGGTGCTGCCGTCGGCAGACGTGGGCCTGGTGCAACTGCTGGCCTGTCACCGCGTCGGGGAGGTACCCGACGGTCTCCCCCGCGGCGAGCTGATAGGCGACGGTCATGGCGGTGCCGTCGGCGAGGCGCCACTGTTCCTCGATGGCCAGACCGACCGTCAGGTCCACCTCGCTGACACGGTGCTGCGCTGCCCGTCTGCGCAGCTGGGCCAGCAACGCCGCCGGCAGCACCCCCTCGGCGGTGGGCGCGGCGGGTGTCGTGCCGGGCAGGACCGCAGCTACCGCGGCGGCCGGGGACATGGCCGTACGGCGTGGCTGGCCGAACGGCAGCCGGGTGATCTGCCTCGTCGTGCGTCGTGCCAGCGGGGTGGCGCCGAGCAGGACCGGGCCGCGTACGTCCCGCACGGAGGAGTGCGCGATGACTGTCGCCAGCGTGCGCTGGCCGAGCAGTTCCACGCCCAGCGCGGCGCGAAGCAGGTCCACCTCGGTGTCGTCGGTCAACGAGTACCAGGTGGGCTTGTCGTCGCCATGGCGGACACCGAGTAGTCCGTGCTGCCCCACGACGGCGATCACCGCCGCCCAGCCGTCGAGGCTGGCCGCGGCGAGCACCTCGGGCGTGGGGTGCCAGCCGTCGGACATCCACGCTGCGACGACGTCGGGAACCTGCCAGTCTGCCGTCTCCTCGTGGATCTGGGCGCCGAGGGCCCGACGGCGGACGAGTCCACGCGCGGTGACAGCGACCGTGAGGGCGGTGTGCTGGCGGCAGGCGACCGCGACCGCAGGGGCCGGGGACGCCGAGACGTCACCGGCGGCGCGGCGGATGAGCTGCCGCCGGGCGGCCTCCGCCGACGTGGGCACCGGGACGTTGTCGACGCCGAGGGCGTCGGCCAGGTCGGCGCGCAGGGTGGGGTCGAGTCCGCTGGAGTGGGGGGCGTCGGCCAGCGACGGTGCGTTCCCGGCCTGCCGGGTGCCGTCGCGCCGCACCAGCCACTGGAAGCTCTCGCCCGGCTGGTAGGTGAGGACCAGCCAGTCGGGTGGCACCGGCACCATCCGGCTGGGGGTGGTGTGCAGTGCGACGTCGCCGCTGCCGGCGACCCGTGCGGTGGCCAGCAGCAGTCGGAGGAGTTCGGGGTCGTCGGCGGTCGCGGTCTCCCACCGTTGCAGCCCGGACTCTGCGGTGACCGCGATCTCCAGGCGGTGGGCTCCTCGCAGCACCGCCACGGTGCCGCCGTCGTCCTGGCCGAGGAGAACGGTCAGCCCATCGGCGTGCAGCGCTGTGGGAAGCTGGGCGATCTGCTCGTCGGTGGCCGGTGCTAGCGCCTGGCAGGTGCGGCAGGCAGGGCCCGGGCCGCAGGTCGGGCACACCTGCCGTCCGCACAGCTGGCAGGAGCGCAGAGGCAGGTGTCGGTCGCAGTCGCCGCAGGACCGGTCACCGCAGCGCTCGCATCGGGTGGCGGTGACCGTCGACGGGTTGTGGGACCGGCAGACGCCGCACGCCGGCCGGTGGCACGAGGCGCAGTCGATGACGGTGCCGTCGGGTCCACAGCAGGGCCCGTAGAGGCGGCGGCACACCGGGCAGGTGGCACCGTGCTGGTCGGCGAAGAGGTGGCCGCGGCTGTCGACGCAGACGGGTCCGTCGGCGACGCTGCCGTCGGTCAGCCGTGCCGCGAGTGCGGCGCCGGGCGCGATGAGCGTGTGCCCGGCGAGCAGCTGCGGATTCAGTGGGGCGGCCGGCGCGACGAGGTAGCGGCGGGTCGCGGAGCCGTACGGCGAGCGCCACCGCTCCTGCACTGTTACGTACTGCCCGATCGGCACGGGTGTCGTCGATTCGGCCAAGCCGACCAGCACGTCGCGCAGCCGCGCGTCGTCCACCTGCGTGGCGGCGGCGAATTCGCTGCTGGCCGCCCCGGTCGTCTCCGCGACGGTTTCCGGTTCGCCGTGGCCTTCGTAGAGCAGCGTGCGGGACACGGCGACGCGGCGGGTGACCATGGTGCCGTCGGCGGGGAGGCTGTAGCGCAGGTCCTCGGCCGGTGGGGCGGTCCACGGGTGGCGGACCACCGTGCGGGTGGGCGGGAGTCCGGCGGCGGCGACGGTGCGGGCGAGTTGCTCTTCCGCGGCGAGGGTGGCGCCGGGGATTCCGGGGACGAACAGGCTGCTGCTGTGTGTGCCGTCGGTGAGCAGGCACACGAACGAGGCGTGCAGCCCGTCGACTTCTACGCCGACCGGTCCCACGGTGGTGGCCGCCACCGGCCGGCAGGAGGGGCTGACCTCGTGGTGGCTGGGGGTCAGCAGCTGGCTGTCGGCGTCGGCCGGCAGCGGTGGCCGCTCTCCGTCGTGCCACAGCTCCCGGTAGTGGAACTGCCCGTCGGTGAGGTCGACGCGCTGGACCACGGCGTGCGGCACCGCGGCAACCGCCGGCGGCGCGGGGGACGGGGTGCGGCGGCGCAGGTCGGCCAGGAGCGCGGAGAGCCCGCTGTCGCCTTCCCCGACGACGTCCGGCCCGGTCAGGTCGGGCAGCAGGTCGGTGATGGTGGCGTCGATGTCGGCGGCGGCGTGGTCCTGCCAGGTCCACCAGGCCGACTGCTGTACGCGCGACCAGACGCTGCCGGCGCTGAGCACGTCGGGGGCGACCGGTGGTGTGGCGGCGACCAGGCCGGCGCCGGCGGGTAGCTGCAGTCGGGCGGCGAGGCCCCGCAGGCGGGCCCGGGCCGGGTCACGGACGTCAACGTCGGGCACCAGGGTGCGGCGAGTGGCATCGGCGGCGACGGCGACGGCGTGCCGGGCACCGACGAGCAGGTACGCCTTGCCGCCGAGGCGCCAGCCGTGCTCCCAGTCGGTGTCGAGTTCTGGGGCGCGGTGGGGCCGGGCGCAGCCGGCGCAGAACGCGCCGCTGCGGCGGCAGGTGGCGCAGGCGTTACGGCCACAGCCGGCGCATGCCTGCACCGTGCGGCGGGGCCCGCAGGCCCGACACCAGTCGGTGTCGCAGACCTGGCAGCCGGACAGGGCGCTGTGGTCGACGGCGTGGCCGTCTCCGCACAGGGCGAGGGTGTTCAGGGTGGTGCCGGTGGCTTCGCAGACCAGCCGGTGGTCGGTGAGGTTTCCCGTCCAGGGGTAGCGGATCTCCCGGGTGACGCCGCTGGTGTGTTCCCAGCTTTCGATGACGATCAGGCGGTCGGAGCCGTGCATCTCCAGGGTCAGCAGTTCCGCGCGCAGCTCGGTGTCCACGGCTGCGGGGGCGGGCCGTCGGGCGGCCTCGATGGCGCGCTCCAGTTGCCGTTCCCGCTCCATCACCTGCAGGTAGGTGTCCATGTTTCGGCTTCGCTGCCAGGACTTCTGCGCCTCGCCGAGCTGCTTCTCGAGGTTCGCGACGAGGGCTTCCTGCGCTTCGGCGCGGCGGCGTTGCTCGGCCTGCCGGGCGTCGCGCAGGTGTTGACGCAGGTGCACCGCTGCCTGTTGTTCCACGGCGTCGAGCACGGCCGCCTCGACCAGCGCGGCGGGCATCGGCGCGCCGTCGGGCAGCGCGGACCGGCACTGGCGCGGCGGCACGGGACGCCCGACGTCGACGGTGACGAGCTGCTGGTTTCCGCTGGTGGCACCCTCCTGCACCCGGTAGGTGGCCCGTGCCGACCAGCCGTCGTCGGGTTCCACGTGCCGCTTGACCATCCGCAGCTCCACGGTGTGGGCGACGACGGCGCGCTGGTGCAGGTGGGGTAGCACCGCGACGGTGCCGGCCAGGTCGCCTCGGTCCCGCAGCACCTCCAGCAACTCGTCGAACAGCTCGGAGCCGACGACGCACAACTGCGCCTCCGGGTGGTGGTCCAGCGCGGCGTTGGTGAAGGCCAGAAACAGTTCCGCGCGGCCACCGAACGCGGCGGCGAGCGGCGGGGGCAGCGCGGCGATGGTGAAGCCTTCGGCGGGGTGGGTCAGGGTCGCGCCGGCCAGCTCCAGGAACTGCCGGACGAAGCGTTCCAGGTCCTTCTGGCGGCGGCGGGGCTGCTGTGCCTGCTGCGGCAGCAGTTCGCGGGCCTCGGGCTGCGCCGCTCGCTGGCGGCGTTCCTCCTTGCGTTGGGCGAGCCAGTCACTGAGCCCGGCGTCGGCGCTCATCATGTCCATGGCGCGGCTGCGGGCCTGCTCCAGCTGCGCGCCGAGCTCATCAAGGCGGCGCTGCATCGTGGCGTCGCTCTTCGCGTACAGGGCGTCGAGGACGCGCTGTTCCATGCTGGAGTCCTGGGTGCCCTCCAGCTCGCCGAGGACGGTGACGACCTGACCGAACAGCAGCTCGAACATAGCGAGCTTGTCGTGCAGCAGCCGGTAGACGGACTCGTCGAGGGTATCGCGGGCGAACAGGTTGGCGATGTGCACGTCGCGGGTCTGGGTGAGCCGGTGCACCCGGCCGATGCGCTGCTCGACGCGCATCGGGTTCCACGGCAGGTCGTAGTTGAGCACGCAGTTGCTGACCTGAAGGTTCTGTCCCTCCGCGCCGGCGTCGGTGGAGACGAGGACCTGCGCGCGCCCGGATTTGAAGTCGGCGACGGAGGCGCTGCGGGCGGCGTGGCTCATCCCGCCGTGGAAGGGTGCCGCGCCGATGCCGTCGGCGTCGAGCAGCCGCAGGATGCCGCCGAGGGTGTCGGTGTGCTGGGTGAAGATCAGCACCCGTCCGTGTTCGTCGAGCCAGCGACGGACCACGTCCAGGGCGACCTGTTCGCGGGAGGTGTGTCGGATGTCTCCGGCGAGGTGGCCGATCTCGGTCAGGGTGTGCTTGAGTGCCCCGTCGAATTCGCGTTCGGCCATCCGCAGGGCGCTGCGGGACACGGCTTGCGGTGATGCGGTCAGCCGCAGCGCGAGTTGGCGGCGGCGCATCGTGTCGGACGGGCCGGTCATCCGGTGCCGCAGGGTGTGCAGGAGCATGTCGTAGAGCTGCCGTTCCGGTGCGGTCAGCGCGACGGCGTGATCCTGTGGCGGCATGCGGTGGACCCGGTCGACGCCGGCCTGCTGACGGGTGGTGCGCACAACCACGCTGCTGATGAGCTTGCGCAGTTCCGGGGCGTTGACTGGCTTACGCGGGTCGCGGCCGTCGACGAAGCGGCGGACGAAGTCCCGCTCGGAGTCGAAGGTACCGGGCCGCAGCAGCTCCACGAGGCGGTACAGCTCCAGCAGGTTGTTCTGCACTGGTGTGGCGGACAGGAACAGCACCCGCGGCGCCTCGGCGATGAGGTCGCCGATGATGCCGCGGGTCTTGCGGGCGCCCGCGCCCGAGAGCCGGTGTGCCTCGTCGACGATGATCAGATCGAACCGTTCGTCGAAGCGGTGGGCGTTGCGCAGTACCAGCTGCAGGGTCATGATCAGTCGGTCCTGGGCGAACGCCGTCGCGTCCTGGCCGCTGGCGACGACGGTGAAGTCCTCGTCGAACTTGTCGTGCAGCTCGTCGCGCCACTGGTCCCGCAGCGGCGCCGGGCAGATGATGAGCACCCGTTGGGCGAGGCCGCGCAGCATCAACTCCTTAAGAATCAGGCCTGCCTCGACGGTCTTGCCGAGACCGACCTCGTCGGCGAGGATTCCCCGCCCGCCCATGCGGGTCAGCACGGTGCGCGCCGCCGCCTCCTGGTGCGGCATGTGCTCGATGTGCGCGGCGTCGATGGCCAGCAGCTCGTCGAACTGGTCCAGGGTGGCCAGCCGCTCCCCCTCCAACCGCATGCTCAGCGCTTCGGCGGGGTCCCAGCCCCGCTGCCGCAGCGCGTCGGTCATGTGCGTGCGTGCGGTGTGAAGGAAGCCGATCTCGCCGCGCCAGGTGTATTCCTCGCGCTTGCGTAGCCGGTAGCGTCCGCCGGTGCTCACCCGTCGCTGCCGAGCGGTGTCGGCGCGGGAGCCGGCGCCGCTGGCCACCGGCCCGGCGGGTGCCGTAGCGACCAGACCAGGCAGGCGGGTCGCCGAGGACAGTCGCGCCCCCGGTGCCAGCACGATCAGCCGGATCGCCTCGCCGCCGCGGCGCTCCAGCCGCAGCAGGCCACCGACGCGTCCGGTGTCCTGCAGATACTCGGTCAGCGCCTCCCCGACGAGCCTGCGGCGCCCGGCTACCCACGTCACCGGCAGCGACTCCTGCTCGACGACGAGCGTGAGGTCCACCGAGTGGTTGGCCAGCCCCAGGCGGGTGGCCTCCGCGGGTCCGAGGGATACCTCGCCGCCTTCGAGCAGATCTGCGGTGATCGGCCGCTCCACACTCGACACGTCACCCACGTCGGCCTCCCAACCGCTCTCGCCCGTCATCGGTGATGGCCAAACTCGTGTAGGTCCTGCTGTCCCGCTGCACCCGCTGGCGCACCAGCAGGCCCGCGTCGAGCAGCTGATCGGTGGCCTGGTCCCAGCGCCGGTCCGCGCCGCGCACGTGCCGCAGCGCCCCGAACTGGGGGCACCGGCGCAGTCCGGCGCCGAGCGGCTGACCGCCGGCGAGCATCTCCACGCCGAGCACGGCGGCTTTCAGTCCGACCTCGCCGTAGCGGCCGGTGCGCAGGCCCGATGCCCAACTGACCGCCTGCAGGACCGTCAGCTCGACGTTGACCAGCTGTTCCGGGTCGGGCACCGCCGATGCGGGAAGGTCTTGCCACGGGGAGGTTCCCCCGCACACGTCGCAGGTCTCGTGATCGGGGCCGCACGTGTACGACGCGAACCCGAAGTAGTCCACGACGGTGGCGCGTCGGCACCGACCGGCGGCGAGGTAGCCGATCATCGCGTCGAGCTGCCGGCGCTGCCAGGTGTTCCACCGGCGAATCTCCCGCTGCAGCGCGGTGGAGTCCACCTCGTGGCTGCACACCCGCACCCGCCTGTAGCGCTGCGAGGAGGAGAAGGTGACCAGCCGGTCCAGCGACCAGGCGACGAGGTCACGTTCCAACGCGTCGGGGTCGACGCCGTGGTCCTGCTCGAGCCGGTCGAAGTCGATCCGGCTGCCCACCTGCGGTCGAAGCTTGAGCAGCACGGACAGCTCCCGGAACCGGCGTCGTTGCGGCAGATCCTCCGGCTCGCTGTTGCCGACGTGCACAGTGCCGCGTGCCGAGCAGTCCGGCAGCTGCTCCACCACGCCGATGCGTTCCAGCCAGCCCAGCAGCACGTTGAGCTCGTCCGACTCGACCGCCACGGCCTCGGCCAGCTGCTCGGGGTCGAACACCACGTCAGCGCCGCGGCGGCGCTGCGTGTGCAACAGCTGCAGGGTCCGCCTAGCCTGCCCCACGCGCACGGCGTCGGTGGTGTCGGCGACCTGCGCCCGGCGGCGGGCGATGTCCGCGCCGCTGTAGAGCAGGACGCATTGGCCGGTCAGGTCCGCCGCACGCGCCGCCCGACCCGCTTCCTGCGTGTAGGCGTCCAGCGACTCCGGCAGGTCGTAGTGCACCACCCACCCGATGTCGGGCTTGTTGACGCCCATGCCGAAAGCCTTGGTGGCAACGATGACCTGTGTGGTGCCGGCAAGGAAGTCATCCTGGACGGCTTCGCGTTGCTCCGGCACCATCCCCGCGTGGTAGTGCCGGGCCCGCACGCCCGCGCGGCGCAGCAGCGCCGCGACCTCCTCGGTCATGGCCCGCCGGGAGGCGTAGACGATGCCCGGCGAGACGCCCATCGCCGTGGCGATGCGCAGCAGCTCCCGGGCCCGCTCCCGCTCCCCACCGACCTGCGTCACCTGGAAGCGTAGGTTGGGACGGTCCGCCGGCCGGGACACCACCACCGGGTCGGTGAGTTCCAGGGTGTCGACGATGTCGTGGCGCACCGGTTCGGTGGCTGTGGCGGTCAGCGCCATCCGCGGCGCCCGGTCCAGGTGCGCCACCGCCCGGGAAACCCGCCGGAACTCCGGTCGGAAATCGTGACCCCAGTCGCTGACGCAGTGCGCTTCGTCGACCACCAGCGCTGCGAGGTCCTGGCGTTCCAACGCCACCCGCAGGACCGGGTCGCGCACCAGCCGCTCAGGCGAGACGTACAGCAGCCGCACCATGCCCACGGCGAGGTCCCGCAGGATCTCGTTACGCACGGCGGCGGGGGTGCTGCCGGTGATGCCCTGCACGCCGCGCAGGCCGCGGCGTCCACGCAGGTCGTCGACCTGGTCCTTGATCAACGCGACGAGCGGGCTGACCACCACGGTCGCGCGGTCCTCCCCGCGCAGCAACGCCGGCAGTTGAAAGCACAGCGACTTGCCGGTTCCGGTGGGCAGCACACCGACGGTGTCGGCACCGGCCAAATGGGCCAGCATCAGCTGCAGCTGCGCCTCTCGCAGCTCCTGCACGCCGAAGAGCACCCGGGCGGCCTCCCGCAGCTTCGGCTCCGGGTCCTCGCCGGGGACCAGGCGCAGCCGCTGCAGCGCGGCGTCGGCGTCGCTGCGAGCCAGCGACAGCGCAGCGGTCAGGTCCGGTTCCTCACCCGTGACGAACCGCAGGGCGTATCGCCACGCGTCGTCGCGGTCGCGCGCGTGGTGGATCTGCGGGCCAGGCAGCGTCGAGAGCAACAGCCGGTTGGCGGTGCCGGGCGACTGCATTCGACGGTCACAGATCAGCGCGACACCGCGGTCGGTCTCGCTACGGATCAGTCGGCCGAAGCCTTGCGCGAGTAGCACCGCCGTCTTGGGCACCAGGTAGTCCAGAAACGGGTCGCCACCTCGATCGGCCACGGCGCGGGCCCGGGCACTGACCACGGCGTCGTCCGGATGCGGGTACGGGGGCTTTTCGATGATCAGGTAGCTGAGCGTCTCACCAGGGGCGTCGAAGCCCTGCCAGTACGAGCGCAGCCCGTAGACCACACTGCCGGGCTCGGCGCGGAACCGGTCGGAGATCTCCGCCCGTCCGACCTCGCCCTGCACCAGCAGCTGCACGCCCCGCTCGGAGAGCGGTTCGGCGCGTTGGCGGACCAGGTCGGCGACGGCCTCCATCCGCCGGCGGGCGGCGAACAGGGTCATCGACCGTCCGCCGGTCAGCGACAGCAGACCGATCTGGTCGCGGGCGAACTCCTCGATGAACTCCCGCTCCTGGCTCGGCACGGGCACGGGGAGATGGTTGGTCAGCACCACCGCCGACTGGACCGAGTAGTCGAACGGGCTGGGCAGCTGCCGCCCGTCGAAGACTCCCGGCGCGGCGCTGCCGCGCTCCACGCGGATACCGAGGCGGGCGGCGAGGTAGTCGAAGCTGTCGCCGGTGGTGAGTGTCGCGCTGGTCAGGGTGACGCTACGGGCAGGACGCACGACACCGTCGACGAATGCGGGACCGACATCGACGGGGATGCACTCGAAGGTCCAGTCGCCGTGCCCGAGCGGCTCAGCGTCAGCGTCGGTGGGCACCGTCGCAGGCTCACCTTCGGTCTCCGGTTCCGCGGAGAGTCGGTAGACCCACAGATGCTCATCAGGCAGGTCGCGCAGCCGGCCGAGCACGTCGTGGGCGTCGCGCACCGCGCGCACCAGCCCGGCCAGGCGGGTCAGCACGGCCTTGAGCAGGCCGCGCACCCCAGAAGCCGCGTCGAGCAGGTGCTTCCTGCCCGCCGCCTCCGTCGCCGCCAGGTCCGCGGCCAGCTCCCGCAGGCCGCGTCCGGTGTGCCGCACCTCCTCGACCAGCAGCCGGTACTCCGGCCGCCCGAACGCCACCCCGGTGCGGGGCACGGCGGACCGCGACGCGCCTCCGTATTCGTGCAGATAACGCTGTACCGCCTCGGTCAGCTGGTCGCAGTCCTTGCGCATCTGACGGGCCGTCGCCGGCAGGCTGCGGCCCCGACGCAGGTCCAGACCGGCGCCGGCGAGCCGGCGCAGGTACCGGTCGAGCCCGTTCTTACCGTCGAGCCGCGCGGCCAGGACGAGAAGGTGCCGCCGGCTGACGGTCTCGGTCCATGCGGCCGTTAGGGAGTCTTCCAGTTCGTGAGCCTCGTCGAACACCAGGTCACCGCGGCCCTCGGCAAGGACGTCCCCGGGACTGCGCAGTCCCTCCTGGGCCAGCTTCGCCCATGTCGCGATCAGCGCGTGGTTGACCGCGACGACACCAGGCCGCTCGCGCATCCCGGTGAGCCGAGTGAACAGGGGGCATCGGGCAGCCCAGGCGCAGTCGTACCGTTCGCAGGACCCCGCGTCGGTGCGCAGGGTGTCCCGTGCGGCGCGGTAGCTGGCATTGGACCGCACGAGGTCCGCGTCGGCGACGTCGTCCCAGACGCCGGTCTCCCCCACGGCGAGGGCTCGCACGGCGACGGTCAGCGCGATCCAGTGACCGACGTCGGCGTCCTGGTCGGACGACTCCAACGCTGCAGCGATCTCACGAGAGCAGAGGTAGTTCGACACCCCGAACAGCTGACGAAACGGCGCGCGGAACAGCCCTTCGTTCCGCAGACGGGTCACGTCGCGGCGCAGCTGCTGCTGCAGCACCTTCGTCGCGGTAGCCACCACTACCGGCCGGTCGCGGCCCGCACGTCCGCCGGCCGGAGTGAGGTACGCCAGGGACTTACCGGTTCCGGTAGGCGCCTCGATGGCCAGCAGACCGCCAGCGTCGAGGACATGCGCCACCGCCGCCGACATCTCCCGCTGCGCCGGCCGGGCGGCGTACCCACGCTCGCCGAGCCGGCCGAACACGTCACGCACCGTGTCGACGGCCGTAGCAGGGGAATCGCCGGCGGATGTCAGCAGCGGATCCGGGGCGCACACCAAGGCATCGGCCACAGTCGGCGGCAGGGGAGCCTCAGGCAATAACAAGGCGATGTCCGAGCCGCCCGCGACGAGACAGGCACGGGCCAGCTGCCACGACGAGTCGGCAGGGTCGGCCCTACCGTCCAGTGCTCGCAGACAGGCCGCGATCGTCTGCGCCTCGCCGACTTCGACGCCATGATCACCAACCCGCACGCGTTCGTGCTCGCCGCCACGGCGATACTTCACGCCGAGGGCGGCACACACCTCACCCAACGTCCCCGTCGGCCGGGTCGGCTCGTGCAGCAGCGCCAGTACTCGCAGGTCGATGCGGCGCGCAGGCAGGCACTCGACGACGTCGGCCGGCAACCGGGACCACCCGGTCAGGCCGAATCCCACGACGGCGCTCGCCGTGGCGGTGAACTGCCGCACCTCGTCGAGCTGTTCGGAGTCGAAGGCCCGGCAGACGCCGTCGCGCATCCGCACCACGGCCAGGTGCACCGCGCCGTCGGCGGGCCGGTGAGGAACCACGACAACGACATCCGCCGACGTGATGCCCACGGGAGGGACGAGCTGGTGCCAGGCCAACCCCGAGGAGCCAGCAGCCGGCGGGGCCGCCGGCTGCTGGGGCTCGACGGGAACGGTCGGTGGAAGGCACAGACGGCCCTGCTCGTCGAGGACGAACGCGGCTGGGAACCGGTGCGGCAGGTTCGCCAGTCGAGCGGGGGACAGCACGATACCGCCGGCTCTCAGTGCATCGGCGACCTCGCCAGGCGTCATCGGTCCGCGCTGTGCGATCACCTCGCCGGCCACCGCGATGTTCGGCGGCAACGCCCGCGTTTCCACAACCACTCCCCCCGTACCTGCCCCTGATGCTGCGGCAGCGAAGGGTCAGCGCCACGGCGGGCTGCCCGGCAAGCCCTGCCGCACATCACTCGCTCTCTCGTCGGCCTGCGCTAGTTGCGCTTCGACAAGCAGCGAGCCGACCCAACCTAGCCAGCCCGTCCGCCGACGAGGATCATCCGGACGGACGGTGTTGCGACCAGTAAGCCAGCGCATGGTGTGCTGTCCTTACCGGCGGTGTGGCGTGATAACGCGCGAGGTATCGATTGAAGTAACGCCCTGGGACCGAACACCTCCCGACTTGACATCCCCTCGAACAGGGAGAAGTAGCTGCGGCTCGACTCCGCCGGAAGTGACGCCACCGGCGACACGAGCAGCGACCAGAGCCTGGATCGGTGCAGCCAGGGCATTCGTCAACTCAGTCTGCAATCCGACAGACACAGGAACATGTGCCATCCTCGCGTCCACTAAGGTCGCCGCATGGCCCCCTCGACTGCCACGCCGGCCGTCCCACCAGCAGCTGACATTCGTCCAGATCCTCAACTTGGGCAGGTCGTCGAGGTGCGTGGCTCCACATGGGCGGTAGCTCGCACACAAGAGCAGGGCCTGCCACCCGCCATACCCACCCCTGGAACACCTGAGCCACCCCGCTTTCATGGAGCTCCATGAGAGCGGGGTGGCTCATCTCGGAGCACAAGGGCGTAGTTGTGCAGAGCCGTCCCCCGGCGTTGAGGACCAGGTCCCACCGGTTGTGCGTTGCGCCTGAAGCTGCCTCACACCGTCCGGAGGGCGCGAAGAGGATGAGCCGCGGCGCACCCTTGTTCCGCTGAGTTGCCGATTCCGGCTCAGCCGCCGAGCGGGCAGGCTGAGAACATGAGTCGATCGCTGTCCTACGCCGACGCGGTACGTATCCTGGGTGGGCAAAGCCAACTTCTGACGGTGATAGAGAAGGCGGCAGGCGGTCTTCTGCTCGCAACCACAGCCGGTGGCAGCAACCTCGCTATCAGCCTGTTCGATGCGAAGTCGGAGCTGGTCAGGACAACGCAGACGCTCATCACTGATCTGGCCGACCGGGTTGTCGGCCTGAATCGGATTGACCGGACGCAACGCCTGGCGGCTGGCCATGCGGCTTTGGTTGTCGGCGCGTACTTTGGTGCCCTGCCTGCAGTAGACATCACCGGCAGCGAGCTGGTGGTGCTGGCCGTCGGCAACCGGCCAGATGGGGAGCGTCTGGGCGACTTGGCGAGGGCCCTCCTTCAGTCGGACGTGCCCGCGCCCGCACCCCATCAGCCACACGAAGCACTCGTCGACGAGATCGAGGCCTTCTACCGACGTCTTTCCGATTCGGTTCGGCGCTTCCTCTCCGGCCTTTCGGCCTGGGAGAAGCTTGACTCGGCTGAGCGTGAGCGCATCATCAACGCCTTGGGCGGCAGCGTCGTGGACAAGGCGATGGCTGAGTACCAGTCCGGCTTCCGTCGTATGGCTGGCGATGTCCCGGAGTTCGCCTTCTGGGTCAACCTCTTGGATCATCAAGCCACACGTCAGCGCATGGACGAGCTTGCGGTCGGGGTAGCGGCCTTGCGGCAAGCGTTGGCGTCGATCGCCCCGCAGCGTGTCGCCGTTGAAAGGCGTACCGCGCTTTCTCGCGCCTACACTGCGTCGCTGCTCGATCCTGTACTTGATGCCGAGAGCGGCGGCTCCGGTCCGTGCATCCCCGATATCGCCTCCTCCTACATCAACCCCTCGTTTCGTGTGGCTGCCGTGACTCCGCAGGATCCCCTCGCTAGCGAGGGGTGGTGGGAGCAGGTGCCTACGCACGACGATCTCATGCGTTTCATGGTCGGTCACCTGACGTCGGCACCGGCGACTGCCGCACCACTGCTGCTGCTCGGCCAACCTGGATCGGGAAAGTCACTACTTACGCGGATGCTGGCCGCAACGCTGCCGCCTGAGGACTTCGTTGTGGTTCGTGTTCCGCTGCGCGACGTTCCCGCCGACGCGACTCTGCAGGAGCAGATCGAGCAGGCGATCTTCGACGCGACCGGCGAGCGTGCGACGTGGCCAGAGGTGGTGAGCGCGGTCGCGGGTGCGCTTCCCGTGGTACTTCTCGACGGCTTCGACGAGCTTCTCCAAGCTACCGGCGTGAGCCAGTGGGACTATCTGCAGAACGTCGCACGGTTCCAACGCCGCGAAGCCGCCGAGGGGCGGGCAGTTGCAGTCGTCGTCACCACCCGTACTGCCGTTGCCGACCGAGCGCGTCCGGCAAAGGACACAGTGGCCCTGCGACTAGAGCCATTCGCCGAGGGGCAGATCGCGCGATGGCTCTCTATATGGAACGCAGAAAACAAGGACTACTTCGAGGAATCTGGCCTACGGCCGCTGTCCCTCGCGGCGGTAGCACCTCATCGCGACCTTGCCTCACAACCGCTGCTGCTACTGATGCTGGCGATCTACGATGCCCATGACAACGCGCTGGCCGCCGACGGCGATGCGGCACTCAACCCAGCCGACCTCTACGAGCGACTGCTGAGCCGCTTCGCGTGGCGCGAGGTCACGAAGGCAGCCGCCGACGTCCCCGAGAGCCACCTGAACGTCATAGTTGAGGAAGAACTGCTGCGATTGGCGATGGTCGCTTTCGCTGGCTTCAACCGCGGACGACAGTGGGTCACTGAGGCAGATCTCGACGCTGATCTTCCTGTGCTGCTGCGAGCTGGAGCTGTTGCGCCGGCCACGAACGTACGGCGGACGCTCACGGTCGGCGAGACCGTCCTGGGTCGGTTCTTCTTCATCCACGAGGCTCGCGCGCGGCGCGACGGTCAGGCGTTGCAGACGTACGAGTTCCTGCATGCAACCTTCGGCGAGTATCTGGGTGCCCGAGCCCTGGAGCGAGAGTTGGCTGACCTTGTCGATTACGAAATACTGCAGAGCCGCCGAAGCCGCAACGCACCGGTCAACGACGACTTCCTACATGCCCTGCTGTCCTTCTCCGCGATCAGCCAGCGTCAGACCACCTTGGACTTTCTCACCGACCGGCTTGCCAGATGGGAGGAGCAACGACGGAACATCGTCCGGATGATCCTGCTGGACCTTTTTCGATGCGCGCTGGAAGCTCGCGAACGCGGCCGATTCGCCGACTACGTACCGGCGTTGCTGTCCGTGCCAGCCCGTCATGCTGTCTATTCGGCCAACCTGGTGCTGCTGCTGGTCGCAGTGGGCGCTCCCTTCACCACCGATGACCTGTTCCCCAACGACGATGACCGGATCGACGCGTGGCGTCGTCTCACACTGCTTTGGAGGTCACAACTCCGGCCAGACGCATGGAGCCGACTTGTCGGCACTCTGGGGGTACAGCGGGACTGGGCCGATGGACACCGGATCCTGGTGCTGTCCAGGGACCGATCATGGCCCCGCACGGTCGCCCCGACCGCGAACCTCTACTGGACCGGAGAGGTGCCTTCCGTCACCACCGAGGATCAGGAGTTCGTGCGCGGGTCGTTCTCATGGATCCAGGCAAACGATCGACTCCGGCAGTGGCAAACGAACTTCCATTGCGACCCGCTGGACGACCTAGCCCATCACGCGCTGGAGCCGATCGCGACGACGATCGACGACGCCGTCACGATGGTCCATGGCTTCTGGGGTGAGCGCGCCATCTCGGCAGCGCAATCATTGATCACGCTCTGGCTCCAGTTGTCGGTTGGCTCCAATCAAACCGAGCTGCTTGACGCCTTCCAGGTCGCCGTCGAGATCGCACGACGGGGCTTCCCACCAACTGGCGTCGAGGCGCGGCGTACGTACCGCGTAATCCTGCTCCGCACCCTTCGCGACCAGCGCGACCGGCTTGGCCCCACGCATACCGCCGCGATCCTGCAGCAACTCGCGACTGCGGATGGGGCCGACGAGCCCGACGACCTGGCCGCGTTGATGGAGGCCATCCTCGGCTCGGACTGACTCCGATCGAGGGAGTGCAGTCCTGCCATTGCCCTAGCAATCCACAGGTAAGGCTCACCGGCGCCTGACGAGCACGACCGGCGGGTGCCCGGGGGACCCGGGACCGTCCGCTGCCGCTGGCCGAGCAGGTCGGTGCCGCCCGCAACGCCCATCCCGAGGGCAGCATCACCACCGTGCAGCCCGGTGACGGTGACCGCACCACCCGGGTGACGTTCGCCCTGCCAGAGCTCGGCGAGAAGCAGCACACCGTCTACGTCGACCCGTACACCGCGCAGGTGAAGGGCCAGCTGACCACCTGGTTCGGCTCCACCCCGGCCACCACCTGGCTCGACGACCTGCACCGCAACCTGCACCTGGGCGTGGTGGGCCGGCACTACTCCGAGTTGGCCGCGAGCTGGCTGTGGGTCATCGCGCTCGGCGGGGTGATCCTGTGGTGGCGCCGGCGCAGCGCCTCCCGGGCCACCGCCCGGCACCTGCTCGTACCGGACCTGTCCGCCGGCAAGGGCGTCCGCCGCACCCGGGGCTGGCACGCCACCACCGGCATCTGGCTCACTATCGGCCTGCTGTTCCTCTCCGCCACTGGACTCACCTGGTCCCGCTACGCCGGGGCGAACTTCGGCGCCGGCCTCGACGCGCTCAGCGCCCGCGCCCCGGAGATCTCGACCAGCCTCACCACCGTCCCGGACGAGCCGGCCGAGACCGGCGGCGGCCACCAGCACGGTGCCAGTGGGGCCGGCGGCGTGGTCGAGTCGGCGGCCTTCGACCGGGTGGCGGCGGCCGCCCGTACGGCCGGCCTCAACGGCCCGGTCGAGATCGCCCCGGCTGCCGAGGCGGGCTCGGCCTGGACTGTCACGCAGGTCGACAACACCTGGCCCGTCGCCAAGGACCGCGTCGCCGTCGACCCGGCCGGCGGTGAGGTCACCGCCCGCAGCGACTTCGCCGACTGGCCACTGCTGGCGAAACTCAGTGCTCTCGGTATCCAGGCCCACATGGGTCTCCTGTTTGGTTTGGTCAACCAGATCCTGCTCGCCGCGCTGGCCCTCGGGCTGCTGTGCGTCATCGTCTGGGGCTACCGCATGTGGTAGCAACGCCGACCCACCCGCGCCGACCGCCGTGCCCTCGCCGGCACCCCGCCGGCTCGCGGCGGCGTCCGCGGCATGCCGCTCTGGGTCCTGCTCATCGGCGTGCCGGTGACCGTGGCAATCGGTTGGGCGCTGCCCCTGTTCGGAATCACCCTGCTCGCGTTCCTCGTCATCGACGTCATCGCGGGCGCGGTGTCGCGACGACGCCGTCCGGCCGTGGTCCCCACCTCCCCCGCGCCAGCCGGCAGCTGACGCACTGACAGGGTTCGGCCGTTCGTCCGCCGAACGGGCGGCCGAACCCCGCGTCTGGTGGGCCAGCAGCACGCCCAATCCGATGCCGGCTGGTCACTTCCGTTGCCGTGATCAGTTCGCCGGACGTCGCATCTGGTCAGGGCGGCGAGACCGGTGGTGCGCGCCGGTTGTCGGGAACCAGCGGGGTCGGCGGTGCGACTACCCCACCAGCGGTCGGCGCATGCCGTACCGGGGCGCGGCGGGGGGGGTACCGGATGACGGGCGTACACATCCTGGCGGTGGGTCTGGCCGTGACGGTCTGCCTGCTCCTGACGGCCGGGCGACGTGTTCCTGATCTACCCGGGGACACCTCAGTGGAGACCGAGGTGCCATCGTCGCCTGGCCAGTGCGCGGAGCCGGACCCCGCCGCAACCGGCCCCGCCCTCTGCCACCCCGACCCTCGACACCCGACGACTCGTCGCCGGCAGGTGACCGCACCAGCGGTCACGGCGACCACAGCGGTACGCGGTCACGGGCGGCGACATGGCCCCGGTCTGCGGCTGAGTCACCAGATAGCCGGCTGTGCCACGGGGAAGACTCAGGATCTCGGTCATGTCCTCAGCTGCGCGCCTCGTGCCCGCGAGCGTCACGAGGCGGTCACCGGGCCGCAGCGGCACCAGCGATGGCCAGCCGTGCTCGCGGTGTCCGCCCTCGCACTGACGCTGATCGCCGCGGTGACGGTGCCACCGGTCACCGCGCAGGCAGCCCGCGACCGCGCGTTCTGTCCCAAGCGTCAGTCGGTGGCGATCAGCGGGGAGGGCCACACTCTGCACGTGTGGTTGCAGCGCGACACCGCGTCTCCCCTCCTGCACCTGTGCTGGACCAACGACGGCGGCCCCGCCGACGAGATCCGCGGCTGGGCGGCCACCGCTGTGGACGCCACCGCTCCCGAGCTGCGGACCGACGTCGAGGTTCTGGCGCTCACCGCTCAAACCGCGATCGGACACGTGGCACTCACCCCCGGTCACGTCTGGCGGCTGTCCTTCGAGCTGGACACGGACTCGGGCGCCCTCCCGACTCTGTCGACGGCCATCCGGATCTGACCGGTCGTCGCACGAGCCGGAACTCCAGCAGGGTCTCAAACGACCAATAAGTCAGCACCCGCCCGAAGGCGGCAGTGCGACGAAGCCTCGGGTGGAAGGTCCACGGATGTCCAAGAAGCGCAACCGCCCCGACAGGCCGACCGCCGACGGCGGCAGGACTGGCGGTTCCGGACCAGAGCGCAGCAGGAAGGCGTCTGACAATGCTGCCAAGGCGATGCGCGCCCGACGGGTGAGCACCAACACCAAGATCACCTTCGGGCTGTTGGCGATCGTGCTCGCCGGACTCGCCGGGCTGTTCGTCTTCGTCCAGAACAGCAGTGACAAAGCTCGGCAGGCAGCCGGCGACCGGGTGGTGAGGGCGGACAGCCACCGGCTCACCGCCGCCGAGGACGGCAAGGTCACCATCGTCGAGTTCCTCGATTTCGAGTGCCCGTCCTGCGGACAGGCGTTCCCTGGCGTGGAGAGACTCCGCCAGGAGTACGCGGGCAAGATCACCTATGTGGTCCGGAACTTCCCGCTAACCCAGCACGCCAACGCACAGAACGCCGCCCGCGCCGCCGAGGCCGCCGCCCGACAGGACAAGTTCGAGCAGATGTACGTCAAGCTGTTCGAGAACCAGTCCACGTGGGGCGGGCAGCAGCAGGACCAGTCGGCCGTCTTCGAGGGCTACGCCCAGCAGCTCGGCCTCGACCTGGCGAAGTTCCGCGCCGACCGCGACGACCCGGGCACCGCGGCCCGTATCCGTGACGACCAGAGCGACGGGACCGCCGCCGGGGTCCAGAGCACCCCGTCGTTCTTCATCAATGGCCAGCGCTTCGACGGGCAGGCCACGTACGCCGGACTCAAGGCCGCCGTCGACGCAGCACTCGCCGGATGAGCGGGCAGGTCACGGCCGCTCCCAGCCCGGCGGCCGCTCCAGCGGATCCGACGGTGCCGTTCGCGGCGCGCATCATCGGCTGGGTGCTGGCCGTCTGCGGTGCGATCGGTACCGCCGCAGCGCTGACCCTGACCATCGAGAAGATCAACCTTCTGACCGATCCGAGCTATCGGCCCAGTTGCAGCATCAACCCGATCCTGTCCTGCGGCTCGGTGATGACCACGCCGCAGGCGGCCGCATTCGGTTTCCCCAACCCCTTGATCGGTATCGTCGGGTTCAGTGTGGTGACCACCATCGGTGTCGCGGTCCTGGCCGGCGCCCGACTCCCGCGTTGGATCTGGCTGGGCCTGCAACTCGGCGCGACGTTCGGCATCGGGTTCGTGCACTGGCTGATCTTCCAGAGCCTCTACCGTATCGGCGCGCTGTGTCCGTACTGCATGGTGGTGTGGGTCGTCACCATCGCGATCTTCTGGTATGTCACCCTGCACAACGTGCATCGCGAGCACTTGTTCACTTCCCGGGGGGCTGTCCTCCTCCGGTATCACACCGTCGTCCTCACCGTCTGGTACGTCATCATCGTCGCCCTCATCGGCGAGCAGTTCTGGTTCTACTGGCGCACCCTGTTGACCTGAGAAGGTATAACTGCCGGGAATCAGCCGGGTGCCATACCCTCCCAGCCCTCTGACGTTGACGATCAAGCCGGGACGATGACTTGGGGGCGTTACCGTCGCCGGTGCCCTACCTGGTCCAGACCGTGCCCCGCGCCTGGTATTCAAGAGCCTCTTCGACCTGGACCGCGACGTCGGCGTTGAGTTCGCGCGCGACGAGGTGCAGCGCCAGATCCAAGCCGGACGTGATGCCGGCCGCGGTGACCAGATCGCCGTCGTCTACGACGCGCGCACTTTTGACGACACCGCCGCGCGCGGCCAGTTCCTTCTTGGCGACCGTGTGGGTGGTGCAGGGACGGCCGGTGACCAGACCGGCGGCGGCCAGGATGATCGCGCCGGTGCAGAGCGAGGTGATGGTGAGCCCCGGGCGGCGTGCTGCGGCGAGCGCCTTCGGCAGCGCCCCACTGTTGATCTCCGCCCAGATGCCGGGCTCTCCGGGACGACCGCCACCGGGCACGACGATCAGATCCGCTTCCTCGGGCCGCCAGCCGCGGTCGACCGTCACGCGAGTGCCGAACGCGGCAGTGATGACGCGCGGCCTACCGAGCACCATGTAACCGGTGTCGATCTTTGTGCTGCTGTACCAGCCGGCCAGGGAGAACACTTCCTGTGGTGCGATGAAGTCCTGTTCCTCGACACCGTCGAACATGACGATGCGCACTCGCAGAGAACCCTTGGCACCACGCGGTGTGGCCTCAGCCGTCTGTGCGCCGACCAGTGTGCCCACGCCCGCAGCCGCACTACCCGCCAGCACTGCCCGTCGCCTCATGAGGAGCACCTCCCGCCACCCATCGATGTACATACAGTCGCCGGCCGGGAGGAGATAGTTCCTGGGCGTGTGTGAAGGTGCGGTGGGTGACGCCGAACCAGACGGCAGTCTTGGCGGTCCACGGAGCAGAGGGGCATCGGTCAAGGCGACAGCATGCGGCCGGCTCGCTCCACCACCGACGGTGGCGCGGTGTCCACGGAGCCCGCCTGGTACGGCGGCTCCGGGGCGTACTCGATGATCAGCTGCACGGTCTGCGCGGCCTCGTCACCCATGATCCGGCCGGCCAGGACCAGCGCCATGTCGATGCCTGCGGACACCCCGGCCGCGGTCGCGTAGTGGCCGTCGATCACGACCCGGTCCCTTACGGGCGTCACCCCGAAGCCGGTGAGCATGTCGAGCCCTGCCCAGTGGGTCGTCGCCCGTCGGCCCGTCAGCAGTCCGGCGGCGGCCAGCGCGAACGCGCCGGTGCAGACGGACGTGGTCCACGTGGTGGTCCGGTCGACGGCCCGCAGCCACTCGAGCAGCGGGCCGCCGTCGGCCATCTGGTCCTGCTGGCCCGCTCCCCCACCGACCAGCACGATGTCCGGGTCGGACACGTCGGCGTACGTCGCGACGGCGTCGACCGACAGGCTGCCCAGGTCGTTCACGACCAAACCCGGGCGCTCGGCGACGAACACGACCTCGGTGTCCGGCAGACGACCCAGAACCTCGTACGGCCCCAGGACGTCGAGCGCCGTGAAGCCGGGATAGACGACGATGGCGACCTGCATGTCACGATCCGTCCGCGATGGCGAAGCGTTGCGGTGCCGCCCGGAACTGCTCCTGGCACCAGTCGCCGCAGAAGTGCCAGGTACGTCCGTCCAGGTCGAGGGTGAGCGGGGTGTCGGGGGTCACCGGCATCTGGCAGACCGGACACACCGGCTGTTCCGGGTTTACCGCTGCGGGCTGGGTGAACTCGGCGTTGCTGTCGGGGTGCATCCAGCCCGTGCCCTGGTATTCGAGGTAGGTGGCGGTCCGCTGCGCGACGGCGCGCCCGAAGTAGCGTTCGACGATCCGCAGGGCGAGGTCGGTGCCCGAGGTGAGCCCGCCGGCGGTGGCGAGCCTGCCGTCCTCGACGTAGCGGACCCCGGGGACGACGGTGAGGGCGGGAAACATGGCCTGAAGGGCTTGGTAGGCGCTGTGGTGGGCCGTTGCGGTCCGGCCGTCGAGGAGGCCCGCCTGGCCGAGCACGAACGATCCGTTGCAGACCGACATGGTCACTGCGGTGTCCTGATGGACGCGCCGCAGCCAGTCCAGCACCTCGGGGGCGAGCTTGCCGGTGTCCAGGGCCGGGACGACCACGATGTCCGGCGCAGGCGCTGTGTCGACGTCGTGACCGGGCACGACGACCATGCCTCCGGAGATCGGGACAGGGTCCGTCGTGGCCGCCACCGTGGTCAGCGTGAACGGGGTGCGCCCGTCGTCGAGGCGGGCGTACTCGAACACGCCCCACGGGCCGGCGAAGTCGACCAGTTCCGCGTGGGGCGAGAGAACGACGGCCACGGTGATGGTGCCGGTCGCAGGTGGTTCGAGGGGTGCGGTGAGCCTGGCGTCGGGAACAGGCTCGCCGGGCGGGCTCTGCGTGGTCATCTGGAGGTCTCCCGTTCGGAGGGGGGCGCCGCGAACACCAGGTGCGGCCGGCCGGTGAGTGGGTGGGTGGTCGTCGCTCCCCGTACGCCGAAGACGTCGGCCAGGCGTTGCGGGGTGAGGACGGTGACGGGATCGTCGGCCGCGACGACCCGGCCGTGGTGCAGCAGCACGACGGCGTCGCAGTAGGACATCGCGTGGTCGAGGTCGTGCAGGGCCGCGACGGTGGTGAGCCCGAGTTCGCGGATCAACTCGAGCAGTTCCAGTTGCGCGCCGATGTCGAGGTGATTGGTCGGCTCGTCGAGCAGCAGGACCGGGGCGTTCTGGGCGAGCGCGCGGGCGAGCAGGACCCGCTGGCGTTCGCCGCCGGACAGCGTGACGAAACGCCGTGCCTCGGCCCACTCGATGCGGGCACGGGTCAGCGCCTCGTCGACGATGGCGCGGTCGGCCGTGCTCTCCCGTTCGAGTAGCCGCTGGTGCGGGATCCGCCCCATGGCGACGATGTCGCGGACGGCGTACTCGTTGTCGAGTTCCTGGTCCTGGGCCACCACCGCCCGCAACTGGCCGGCCCTGCGGGCGGGGACCCGCCAGACGTCGTGCTCACCGATGTGCACGGTGCCCTGCTGCGGCCGGATGATGCGGTAGAAGCAGCGCAGCAGTGTGCTCTTGCCGGATCCGTTCGGCCCGATCAGTCCGGTCACCCGGCCGTCGGCGGCGGTGAACGAGACGTCATCGAGGATGGTCGTGCCGTCGATGGTCACCGAGACGCCGGTCGCCTTGACCCTCATCGCACCGCCCCGGACTGGCTGCGCAGCAGCCACAGGAAGAAGGGCGCGCCGAGCACCGCGGTGAAGATGCCGATCGGCATCTCGTTCGGCCGGTCCAGGGTGCGCGACAACAGGTCGACGAGGATCAGGAAGACCGCCCCCAGCAGCAGCGACACCGGGAGCACCCGGCGATGGTCGGGGCCGACCAGGAGCCGGACCGCGTGCGGCACCAGCAGGCCGACGAAGCCGATCCCACCCGCGACGCTGACGATCGTCGCGGTCAGCAGTGACGCCACCGCGAGCAGCCCGAGGCGCAGCCGGTTGACGTCGATCCCCAGCCCGGCGGCCGACGTCTCGCCCATCGTCAGCGCGTTCAACCGGCGGCCGTCGACCAGCAGCCAGAGCAGGCAGACCACCAGGGCGACGGTGGGCGCAGGTAGGTCCGGCCAGGACGCTGCGGCGACCGAGCCGAGCACCCAGAACAGGATGCCGCGCAGTTCGCCCGGGTTGGCCTGCAGTTGGATGTAGCTGGTGACGGCACTGCCCAGGTAGGCCACGGCCACTCCGGCCAGGATCAGCCGGCCCGGCGCGACCCGGCCGGCCCGCTGTGCCAGCCCCACGACCAGGGCGACGCTGACCACCGCCCCGAGGAAGGCCGCGCCGGAGACACCCAGTCCGGCGATCGCCGCGGGCACGAAGCTCAGCGCCAGGGCGGCGCCGATGGAGGCGCCTCCCGAGATGCCGAGCAGGTAGGGATCGGCCAGCGGGTTGCGCACCAATGCCTGCAGGCAGACTCCGGCGATGCTGAGACCCGCGCCGGCGACCCCGGCCAGCAGCACCCGGGGCGCGCGGAAGTCCCACACGATCTGGTCGTAGAGCAGGCTGCGCTCGGTGTCTCCGGGTGTGAGGTGCGCCCAGGTCACCGCGACCACGTCGCCCAGCGGGACCGGTACCGTGCCGACGGCGATCGCGACCGCCGCGGCCAGCACGACCGCGACGGTCAGGAGCACGATCAGCAGCGGAACGGAGCCATCGGGTACGAGGTGGGCGCGGGCGGCTTCCGGTCGGGTACGGTCAGTTCGCGGCGTGGACGGCATCGCTGATCTTCTTCACGGCGACCGCGTTCAGCGGTCCGAGGTAGAAGCTGTCGGAAACCGACGTGTAGGTCTTGGTCTTCGACGCCGGCCACTGCGGATACTGCGCGAACAGCTGCTCCGCGAACTTCTTGGCGTCGTCGTCCGGCTGGTACAGGCCGATCACCAGCACCTCGACGTTCGCTGCGGCGAGGGCCTCGACGTTGAGCGCGGTGAGTTGCTGATCGGTCAGGCCGCCGAACGCGTTGACACCTCCGGCTCGGGTGATGATGTCGTCGAAGATGCCGCCGCCGAACACGGCAGGAACCTTCAGACCCATCGCCGACCCCATACTGGGATAGGCGGCCAGCACCCGCTTGGGTGCCCCGGTCGGCGACGGGATGGCGGCCAGCGCCGCACGCGAGTCCTGCACGACCTGCGCCGCCTTGCCCTGGACGTCGAAGATGACCCCGAGCTGGTTCAGCAGCTCGTACGACGACTCGACCGACCGCTTCGCATACGTGGCCGTGTCCTGCGGTCGGGGCGAGGTCGCACCGTTGGCGCAGTTCGACGGGGACACGAAACTGTTGATACCGGCCTTACCGAGCTCGTCGCGGGTGATCGAGCCGATCTTGTCGTCGAACCCGCCCGCCCACGTTGAGATCACCAGATCCGGTGACTGGGCGATCACCTGCTCGCGGGGGACCTCGAAGTTCTTGTTCAGCTTCAGCCCGCCGGTCGGGATGGCCGTGATCCGCTCGACCATCGTCGGGTCGTCGGAGACGCCGTAGCTCTGGCTGTTGGCCACGATGGTTGCCTCGACACCGAGCGCGATCATCGACTCGACTTCGGCCACGGACGCGCCGTTGAGCAGCACGACCCGGCGGGGCGCCTGGGAGAACGTGACCTCACGGCCGCAGTTGTCGATCGTCAGCGGATACGTGGTCCGGGGACCAACGGCGACCGACGCGTCGGCCGATGCGACCGGAGCGTCCGGCACCGTCGTCCCCGAGCAGGCGCCGAGCGCGACGACGAGGCCTGTGGCCAGCGTGGTACGGACAATCCGATCTGGAACGAGAGTCACGTCGAGCTCACATCTCTGTCATGAAGCGTGTGCGGAAAGCTGAAAATGGCGTGAAAGTATTCATTTCGCCATATGTCAGGAAGCTTAGAAGCGACCCGCGCTCACGCCTATGACGTACCGGCCAACAAATCTGCCATCGGCGGAGATCCGTCGGGGATCACCGGCTCCTTCGCCGACGCGCGGCGATATTCGGTCGGCGAAATGTCGATTTCGCGCAGGAACGCCCGGCGCATCGCTTCCGCCGACCCATAGCCACAACGGTGAGCGATGCCGAGTACGCCATCCGTGGTGTCGGTCAGCATGCGCTTCGCGGCCTCCAGCCGGATCAGGTCCACGTACCGGCCCGGTGGCATCCCGACCTGTTCCCCGAACGCCCGGGCGAACTGCCGTGGGGACAGCCCGGCACGCTCCGCCATCGCCGGAACGGACAGGTCGGCCGCCAGGTTCGCGGCGGCCCAGTACTGCACCTCGCGCAGCGGTTCGGTCCGGGCGATCTGGGTCGAGAGCTGGACGCTGAGCTGGGCCTGATTGCCCGGCCGGCGCAGATAGCACACCAGCAGCCGGGCGATACCCAGCGCCACCACACGGCCGAAGTCCTCCTCGACCAGCGCCATGGCCAGGTCGACCCCGGCTGTCGCTCCCGCCGACGTGGAGATCGTCCCGTCCCGGACGAAGATGGCGTCCGGGTCGAACGCCACCCGGGGGAACATCTCGGTCAGGTAACCGCAGGCCTCCCAGTGGGTGGTGGCCCGGCGACCGTCCAGGAGACCGGCTTTGGCCAGCAGGTAGGCCCCGGTGCACACCGATACCACCCGCGGGATGCCGGGAGCACGCTCGGCGAGCCAGGCGACGAGCCGGTCGTCGACGTCTCCCACGCCCGGCCCGCCCGGCACCACCAGCAGGTCCGGATCCTCGACGCCGCCCAGGTCGCCGTCGGGGACGAGGCGCAGACCACCGGCGGCCCGGACCGCCCCACCGTCGAGAGAGGCGGTCCGGATGACGTACGGCGGGGTGTCCGCGTCACCCACGAAGCGGGCAGCCGACGTGAACACGTCGACCGGCCCGGCCACGTCGATCGGTTGCACTCCGTCGAACAGGATGACCAGCACCATCCGGGTGCGCACCCCGGCGATCCCGGCGTCGGAAACGTCAGTCATCACGTCGGGTTGGTCGCGCCGTGGACGGCTTTAGTTCCCTGTTCCGACCCTCCACCAGCAGCGGAGCCGGTTCCTCGCCCACGAACCGCCAGCGTCAGCGGCGTAGCGCCAGCCGAACCCGGCGGCCCTGCTCATCACCGGCGACGACCTGGCCCGCCGGGTGACGCTCACCTCCGGCAACGCGGAACGCTCTCCCCGACCCGAATGACGCCGTCGTGGGCCAGTTCGCGCGGGCCGAGCCGACGGCGGTCACCTTCGCAGCGAAGATCAGGTCAGTCCGTCCTGCGCAAGGCGATCACATTGTCGGTCACCTCGGCCGTCTGGCCACCCGGGCCGGTGGCCGTCCGATCGCGGGCTTCGCAGCACAGCACATGCCAGGACGCGGAATTGAGGGCCAGACCGGCCAGGGTCTCGTCCGGGGTGGGAATCGTGGCCCCCTGGTTCCAGGACCACGGTGCTACCGAACCGTGGTCGACGATCAGCAGCATGCCACCGGGGTTCACCTGCTCGCCGAGATCACGCAGGATGCGGGCCCTGGGGAAGTCGAAGAGGCTGTGCAGGTAATGAGCGCTCACCAGGTCCCAGGTGCCCCGGGGTAGGGAATCCGCCAGATCATGCCGTTCGGTACGGATCCTGTCGCCCAGTCGCTGCTGGGCGGCGCGCTCGTTCACCCGCTGCAGGGCGGCATCGGCGATGTCGACCGCGGTGACCTGCCAGCCGCGCTGGGCGAGCCACAGGCTGTCGCCGCCCTGGCCGCAGCCCAGGTCGAGAGCAGCACCCGGGGAAAGGTCACCGACCGTTGCGGCAAGGATCGGGTTGACGCGCACCTCCCACTGGGCGGCGGCCACCTGCTGGTGCAGACTCTCCCAGAACTCGGCCGGTGTTGCCGCGTCCGGGCGCTCAATGTGCTTCATACGCTCACGTCCTCACGATCGATCGGGCTCGACCGGCATGGTGCCCCTTGTTCTGCGGCGCTGGCGAGAAAACTTGCCGGATCGGCAACGACCTTCGGAGGGACAACGAAGGCTCGGGCACAGGGGTGCTCGCTGAGATTGGGGCACGGCACCGTGACCGACTCGCCTCGCGGACACCCGGCAGCCGGATCGCAGCAGGCACCAGGCACCGGTTCGGGCTATGGCGGCGCTGCGTGAGACGGAGCCGACAACGCCACACTCCCGCGCCCGGTCGGCATACCGCATCACCCGACTGGTCCGCCGATCCGGTCGCCGGCTCACCTCGGGAACTTTCGCTTGTCGTCAGACGACTATGTCTGCGAATCACCCCGGCCTCCTTCCCGAGGTAAGGGTGTCCGCCACCCACGGTCAGCGCAGATACCACTCCGGAAGGGTCATTGATGCGTGTCGGTCGATATTCGGACGAAGGTTCCTCGCTGGTACGGGCCCGCCGACCAGCCCGGGCGCTGGCCGCACTGGCGGTGCTGGCAGTTCTGGTGGCAGGTTGCGCGGCCAGCGGATCCGGGGACGCCGATCGAACCGCCGCGACCGGCGGCACGCTACGCGTGGCGAACGCGAACGAGTACGGCGACCAGGACCCGCACGACTACAACGGGGACTGGTTCATCGCCCCGATGGTCTTCGAGACGCTGGTGAAGTACGGACAGGGTGGTCGCCTGGAACCGGGCTTGGCCACGTCGTGGCAGGTCGCGGCGGACGGGCTCACGATCGACTTCGAGCTGCGGACCGGTGTGAAGTTTCACGACGACACGCCGTTCGACGCACAGGCGGCGAAGTGGAACCTCGATCGCTGGGTGGGCAAGGAGTCGCACTCCTGGCTGGCCGCCTCGAAGATCATCAAGGCCGTGGAGGTGCCTGGGCCGATGAAGCTGCGGCTGCGCCTCGAACGCGCCTACGACCCGCTGCTGCAGGAGCTGACCTTCACCCGGCCCCCCGGCTTCATGAGCCCCAAGGCCGTCGACGCTTCCGGGAAGTTCACCAAGGCCATCGGTACCGGGCCATGGCGGCTGGAACAGATCACGACGACGGCCGCGAGCCTGGTCCGCAACGACGGCTATTGGGGCGCCAAACCGAAGATCGACCGGGTTGAGTTCAGCGTCAGAAAGGACTCGCAGACCCGCGTCTCCGCGCTGCGCGCGGGCGAGGTGGACATGCTCGGCGGCAGTTACCTGGCACCGATCTCGCCGACCGAGGCGGCCACCCTCGGCAAGGACGAGCGGGTCACGGTGCTGCACGGTGATCCGGACATCACCGTCATGCTCGGCTTCAACCTCAACGGCGTCGCGGGCGACAAGGCGATCCGCGAGGCGGTGCGGTACGCCCTGGACCGGGAGACCCTGACCAAGGTGCTCTACGCCGGTCAGGCCAAGCCCGCGACCACGCTGTTCGCGCTGGGAATCCCGGACGCGGGGGCGCCGCAGAGCCTGCCCTTCGATCCCGACCAGGCCCGCCGGACTCTCGATGCGGCCGGGTGGCGCCAGGACGGGAAGGGCCGGGTCAAGGATGGCAAGCAGCTGGTCCTGTCCCTGCGGATCCCGTCGACGGCCGCCGTCGGCTGGCAGGACTCGCGGCTCAGCGCTCAGGCCGTCGCCTCGGCGCTGGCCGAGGTCGGGATCACCGTGAACATCGTCGCGGTCGACGAGGCCACGTTCTACGACGACCTGCACGCCGGCAAGTACGACCTCGCCTTCATGGAAACCTACGGCGCCCCTTACGACCCGTCGGGGTTCGTGGTCGGCTTCCTGACCGGCGACCGTAAGGATCCCGGTCTGTGGAAGACCGACGAGGTCGAACGGCTCGTCAACGGCGCGTTGTACGCCCGGGACGCCGCCACCCGCGCCAAGAACTACCAGGAGGCCTGGGCCGTGCTGAACCGGGAGGCCGCCTTCGTGCCGATCGCGTACCGGCCACGGGTGTGGGCCGTCGGCCCGGCGGTCAAGGGCTTCCAGGTGCCGCACACGGAGTATGACTTCGACCTGTCCACGGTGACGCTGCAACGATGAACGGTCTGCTCGTGCGCTGGACCCGGTGGTCGGCCCGGCTGGCCGCCGAGTTGGCGCTGGTTCTCGGAATCACGTCGCTGCTGGCGTTCGGGCTCATCGCGCTGGCTCCCGGTGACGCCGCCACCCGGCTCGCGCAGCAGCGGGCCGGGCACCCCGGCGTCACCGAGGACCAGGTCGCCTCGGCCCGGCGCGAGCTGGGAATGGAGGGCAGCGTCCCCGAACGTTACGTCCGTTGGCTCGGCCACGCCGTGCAGGGTGATCTCGGGAAGTCCGCGCGCACCGGCCGGCCGGTGCTGACCGAGCTGACGGAACGGGTCCCGGTCACGCTGTCGCTGGCCGGGCTGACGGCGGTTGTGGCGTTACCGCTGGGCCTTCTGGTCGGTGCGCTGGCTGCCATGCTGCCGTGGCGTCCGGCTCGGCGCGGCCTGCGGCTGACGGGCCTACTCGCCGTCTCGTTGCCCACCTTCTGGGTCAGCTACCTACTGGTCGTCGTGCTCGCCGAGCAACTGGGTCTGCTGCCCACCTCCGCCGACGGCGGTCCCGCCGGATACGTGATGCCGGTGGTCGTCCTCGCCCTACCGGCTGTCGGCCTGCTCAGCCGTGTGGTCGCCGTGTCACTGCGCGAGGCGCTCGCCCAACCGTATGTACGCGCCGCGCAGGCGCGCGGCGCGCCCACAGTGTCCATCGTCGTACGCGACGCGCTGCCCAACGTCGCCGGCGCCGTCCTCAACACGATCGGCTTGATCGTCGGCGGCATGCTCACCGGAGCCCTGGTGGTGGAGACCGTCTTCGCCCACAACGGTATCGGTGACTACTTCGTCCAGGCCGTGAACTTCCGCGACCTGATGGCGATCCAGGCGTGCGTGCTGTGCTTCGCGCTGGCCTTCACCGCGACCAACCGGCTGGCCGACCGGCTGCACGGCCGGATCGACCCGCGGGTGAGCGGCGGATGACGGCGTCGGGGGCGGGCCGCCGGCGTCGCACGGTGATCTACGCACTGCCGTTGCTGGGTTTCGTCATGGCCGGGGCCCTGGCGCCGGTCATCGCTCCGTACGACCCGATCGCCAACGATCTGACGGCCAGCCTGACGCGGCCGTCGGTGGAGCATCTGCTGGGCACCGACCAATTGGGCCGGGACCAGTTGTCCCGCCTGCTGTACGGTGCGCAGGCCTCGCTGATACTGGCCACGGCGGTGCTCGCGGTATCCGTCACTGTCGGGGTGGTGATCGGTGCCGCCGGCGGCTTCCTCGGCGGCTGGCCGGATCGCGTGGCGTTGTGGTTGATGGACGTGACGCTGACGCTGCCCTCACTGATCGTCGCGCTGGCCATCCTGGGCGTGCGCGGTCACGGCAGCGCCAACCTCGTTCTGGCCCTGTCCCTGACCGGTTGGCCGCCATTCGCCCGGTTGGCGCGCGGGCGGTTCGTCAGTCTCCGCCGCAGCGCCTACTTCGACGCGCTGCAGGTGCTCGGCGCGTCCCGGTTCCGAATCCTCTTTCAGCACGCGCTGCCCGCCCTGGCAGCACCGGTGCTCGTCTACGCGAGCATCGAGATCGGTTTCATCGTGCTGTCGCTGGCGTTTCTCAGCTTTCTCGGTCTCGGCATCCCGCCGCCCGAACCAGAGTGGGGGCAGATGCTCATCGACGCCCGCCCGTATCTGGACTCCGCCCTGTGGCTCGCGCTGCCACCCGGCCTGGCCATCGCCGCCGTCGTCCTCGCCAGCAACCTGCTGGCCGAGCAGTTCGCCACCGATGACCTGCCGCTGGTACGGCTCGGGTTGCCGCGGCGGCGCGCCCGGATGAACGGCTCGACCGCCGGCCCGTACCAGGTCGAGGAACTCGCGGTCGCCTTCGCCGGACGGAAGGTGGTGGACGGTATCGGCTACCGCGTGGCCCCTGGAAGGGCGTTGGCGATCGTCGGGGAGAGCGGGAGCGGCAAGACGCTGTCCACCCTCGCCCCGCTCGGGCTGGTCGATGCCACCGCGCAGGTCAGCGGTCGCGCGGTCCTGGGCCAGGTCGACCTGCTCGGCGGCGGACCGGCGATCTGGGAGGCGGTGCGGGGACGCCGGGTCGGTGTGGTGTTGCAGGACGCGCGCGGTGCGCTCAACCCGGTCCGGACGGTGGGCGCACTGCTCGACGACGCGGTGCGGCACGCTGGTGGCGTCCCACGCGGCCTAGAGCGCGCCCGATCGCTTGAGCTGTTGAAAATGGCCGGTCTCCCGGATCCGGAATCGCAGGTCTCCGCCTACCCGCACACGCTGTCCGGCGGCATGTGCCAGCGGGTGATGATCGCCCTGGCCCTGGCCGGAGAGCCGGAGATCCTCATCGCCGACGAACCGACCTCGGCGTTGGACGTCACAACCCAGGCCCAGATCCATTCTCTGCTGGCGGATCTGCGCGAATCCACCGGAATGGGGTTGATCCTCATCAGCCACGACATCGCGGCGGCCGCCCGGATCGCCGACGACATCGCGGTCTGCTACGCCGGCCGCATCGTCGAGGTCGGGCCGGCAGCCGACGTCGTGAGCCGGCCCGACCATCCGTACACGCACGGTCTGCTCGACGCGGTGCCGTCACCCACGGCGGTGCCCGGAACCCGGTTCCGGACCCTTCCGCCCGCGGAGCCGACCCGGCGCAAGGTGGGTGCCTGCGCGTTCGCGCCGCGCTGCGCACGTGCCACGACGCGATGTCACGTCGAGGAACCGCCGCTGGAACCGGTGGCGCCAGGGCACTCCTCTGCCTGCTGGGTGCGTCCGACGGTGGCGCGGCCGATCGGGGACGACGGTGCTTGAGCTGGCCGCAGTGCGAGTGGCGTTCCCGATCGCCGGCAGGCTCGTGCCGGTGGTCCGGGACGTCGACCTGAGTGTCCGCCCCGGCGAGCTGCTGGCGCTCGTGGGTGAGTCCGGTTGCGGCAAGTCGACAATCGCCCGGACCGTGGTGCGGCTCGAACGCCCGATCGCCGGCACGGTGTCTCTGGACGGCGCGGACGTCCACGCGCTGCGTGGTGACGCCCTGCGGGCGTACCGGCGGGCGGTACAGATGGTCTTTCAGGATCCGTTCCAGTCGCTGAGTCCGCGGCAGACGGTCGCCCGGGCGCTCGCCGAACCACTGCACATCCACCGCATCGGCTCTCGGGCGGCACGCCGCCGGCGGGTGGCGGAACTGCTCGACCTGGTCGAGCTGGACCCGGGTCTCGCCGGGCGGCGGCCGCGTGAGCTCAGTGGAGGGCAGCGCCAACGCGTCGCGATCGCGCGCGCTCTCGCGGTGCGGCCCCGGCTGCTGATCTGCGACGAACCGGTCACGGCCCTCGACGCGCCCGTGCAGGCCACCGTCCTCAACCTGATCCGGGACCTGGTGGACAGGCTCGGGCTCGGCTGCCTGTTCATCGCGCATGATCTCGCCGT
>NZ_JBMDWU010000038.1:0-16506 GCF_048594385.1 Micromonospora sp.
GTGGTGGCCCCCGAGTCCCCGGCGCTGCTCGGCCTGGTCAGCGTGATCGCCCCGGCCATCGTCACCGGCAACACGGTGGTGGTGGCGGCCTCCCCGTCGGCTCCGCTTCCGGCGGTGACCCTGGCCGAGGTGCTGGCCACCTCGGACCTGCCCGGCGGGGTGGTCAACCTGCTCACCGGTCGGATCACCGAGACCGCGCCGACGCTGGCCGCGCACCTGGACGTCAACGCGATCGACCTGGCCGGGGTGACCGACCCCGAGCTGGCGACCGACCTGGAGGCCAGGGCGGCGGAGAACCTCAAGCGGGTGCTCCGGCCGGCCCCGGCCGACCACGACTGGACGGGCGACCCGGGCCTGGGCCGGATGACCGCGCTGCTGGAGACGAAGACCGTCTGGCACCCCAAGGGGGTGTGACGGCCCGGGTCACGGTGTCGCTCAGCGGCCCACCGCCAGCGCGACGACCGGGCGGTCGAACGTGATCGGGGCGGGCGTCGCACCGGTGGCCGCGTTGACCCGGTAGACGGTGCGGGAGCTGTTTCCCGACTGGCAGCCGAGGTAGAAGACGGACTCGCCGTCCCGGGCCCAGGACACCGGATAGCCGGTGCAGTAGTTGGCCGGCGTCAGGCTCCACAGCCGGGCGCCGGCCGGCGAGTAGCCGTACACCCGGCCGTTGACCGTGCCGAACGCGATCGTCGCGCCGTCCGGCGACCAGGCGGCGGGGCTGAAGCCCTCGTCGCGGCCTCCGGTGTAGAGGGTCTTCTTCCCGCTGCCGTTGGGTGCGCTGGTGTAGAGCGTCGCCGGCTGGGTGGCGGTGGTCACCGCCCACCGGTCGTTGGCCGGGTTCCACGACGGTGGCCCGTCCCACCGGTTGGCGCTGACCCGGGTCGGGGTGCCGCCACCGGCGGGGACGACGTAGACGCCGTCCGACGGGCAGGTGTAGTTACCGAAGCTGCTGCTGCGGGAGAAGCTGACGGTCGCGCCGTTCGGGGACCACACCGGGAACGTGTCGAACGTGTCGATGCCTGTGCACTTCGGGTCCTGCGCGGTGAGCTGACGGTCCTGCCCGGTCGCCACGTTGCGGACGAAGAGCGGCTTGCCCCGGCCGGAGAAGGTCCGCTGGTAGATCACCTCGGTGCCGGCCGGGTTGACCGCCAGGCCCATCACGCCGCCGGAGAAGGTCCCGCCGATCTGCCGCCGGCTGCCACCCCGGTCGTCGGTCTGCACCAGGCGCAGCGTGGTGTAGCAGTCGCTGCTCACGCACTCCACCGCGTAGAGGTGCTGCGGCCAGGGGGCGTGGGCGAGGGTCCGGCGGTAACGCAGGATCGACGGATTGCTCTGGTCGAAGCCGAGCGAGGGCAGTGCGATGCCCGCTCCGGCGTCCAGGCCACCGGTCAGCGTCCACCACGGTTCGGCCGCCGGATTCGCCGACAGGCCGACGGTGCCGTCCGCCGTCAGGTACGGGCCGGCCACCCCGTACAGGAAGAGTTCGAGCCGGGGGCCCACCCGCGCGGCCACCGACGCGCCGCCGGTCGGGGTGGGCGTCGTGTAGGTGAAGCTGCTGTTCGTACGGGCGATCGGTCGCAGGCCGTTGGCCCCGGACCAGGACAGCCCCAGCGTGCCCTCGGCGTGCTGGGTGGCACCGGCGGTGACCTGGGCGCTGACGGTGCCCTCGGCCGACAGGTAGAACTGCACCTGCGGGGTGACCACCACCGGCACCGGCCCGATGCTGAACGTGATCGGCGTGAACCGGATCGGCGTGGGCAGCAGCGGCACCGGCCCGAGGTGGCAGCCGCTCGCCGCCTTCGCGGTGGCGGTCAGCGCGGCGTCCTGGGAGAGGGTGCCGGTGAACGTCACCGACTGCACCGAGAACCAGCCCCACTCGACCGAGAGGTCGACCGACGGGCTCACGCTGACGCTACCCACCACCGCGACCGACCCGCCCCCGGAGCAGCTCACCGTGCGGTTGATGCCCTGCCCCACCGGGCTGGTCGCCTCCCGCCCGGCGAGCCGTCGACGCAACCGGTCCGGGGTGAGGGGGGTGGGCCCCGCCCCGGCCGGCGTCCCGGCGTCCACGACGTCGTCGGCGGACAGCGGGGCCGACATCGCGAAGTGCCCGGCCCCGAACGCCTCCTGCAACGTCGCCGGTTCGGTGGCCAGCACCCGGTTGCCCTGGGCGTCGGTGCCCGTGTCGACGACCCTGACCAGCAGCCCGTCGGGGGTCGCCGCGCCGGGCCCGGCGGACAGCACCTCACCCGGTTGCGGCGTCGCCGCCGTCGGGGCCAGCACCACCTGGCGGTCACCGTCGGGTGCGCCGGTCACCGCGCGGACGTCACCGGCGCTCACCTGGCGGGTGCTGCTGGGCACCGCCGTGTCGCCGAGGAAGTAGCCGACCACGTCCACGACGACGTGGGTGGCACCGGCCGAGTTGTGCACCAGCGCGCCGCCGTCGACACCGAGCGGGGCGACGGAGAGGTTGGGCACCACCGCGCCCGGGGTGAAGTTGAGGTCCGAGGCGGTCGGTCGGGCGGTGACGGACGGATAGACGGTCAGGAACCCGGCGCTGGTCGGCTGGACCGCCGTCACGTTGGCGACCAACCCGGTGGGTGGCAACGCGGCGGTGGCCGCCGGAAGGCCGGCCCGGCCCGCCACGGCCACCGAGAGCGAGGCACCCCCGGTGACCGGCCCCTTCGCGGCCCCCAGGCCGCTGCGGGTGTCGACGATCCGGGTCGGTGGGACGCTGGCCAGGTAGGCCCCACCGACCGACGGGTCCGACCCGTCGCTGAACCAGCCGGTGACGTCGACGACGAGCGGGGTCGACCCGGCCCGGTTGTAGAAGCTCACCCTGCCGTCGGCCCCGACGGGCACGATGACCCGGTTGGCGAGGACCTGCCGCGCCACGAAGTTCAGCGTCGAGGCGGTCGGGCGGGGCTGCCCCGCCGGGTAGGCCGTCACGAAACCGGCGGTGTCGGCGCCGGCCACGGTGGTGTTGAGCACCACGGCCGACACCCCGGAGGCGGGCACCCCGCCGGCCCCGGTCACCTGGACGTCGAGCTGCCCGTCCGGGCCGGGGGTGGTTCCGCCGAGCCCGCTGCGGGTGTCGACCAGGCGGGCGGGGGCAAGGCCGTGGAACAGGCCGGCGGCGGGTGAGGCCGTACCGGCCGTGGAGAACCAGCCGGCGACGTCGGCCACGAGGTGGGTCGGGGCGGACGAGTAGAGCACGACGGTGCCGTCCGCGCCGACCGGCACCACGACCAGGTTGGCCACCGTCTGCCCCCGGGCGTAGTTCACGTTCGAGGCCGTCGGTCGGGCCGTACCGCCCGGGTACGCCGTGACGAAGCCGCCGCCGGCCGGGGCGGTGACCGTGACGTTCAACGCCACCGCCGCCACCGCCGTAGCGGGGACGCCACCCCGCCCGGCCACGGTCAGGGTCACCTGCCGGGTGGCACCGGCCGGCGCGCCCAGCCCGGCGCGGGTGTCCAGCAGCCGGGCCGGGGGCACCGCGACCAGGGAACCGCCCGGCGCGGTCACCGTGACGGCCCCACCGGCCCGGGTGGGGGTCGACTGCTCGGCCCCGGCCAGGGCGGTCACCTGGGCGACGTAGCCGGTGTTCGGGCGCACCCCGGCGAGCACGGCGCGGTGCGCGTCGGCCGGAAGGTCGAGGGAGAGCCCGGCGGGGACCGTGCTCACCCGGTAGCCGGTGATGCCGCTGCGGTCCGTGGGAGGTGTCCACTCGACCCGCAGGGCCAGCCCGTCGACCTCGGCCGCGACGGAGACGGGGGCGGCCGGCACCCCGGCGGCGGACGCCGGCACGGCCGGGAACGACCCGAGAGCCGTCGCGGCGAGGACGACGGTCAGCCGACGGACGTGAGCCTTCACGGTGCCTCCTTCACAGACTGGAGATCGTCTACCAGCCGGGGTCGGACCTTTGACAGTGGACGGTCCGGCAACGGACAGCGCCGGGCCGGATCAGGTCCGAACGGCCCCGGTCGGCCTCGATCGACCGGCGTCCGCACCGGCCCGAGGGGCCACCCGCCTCCGGGTCGTCAGGTGGTCCGACAACCGGTCGTACTACCGGGGGTAGGATTACCTGGTGACTCGGTTGGGCGATCTTGAGCGGGCGGTGATGGACGTGCTCTGGGACGGGGTCCCGGGCACGTCGGACGGGGTGACCGTGCGCGAGGTCGCCGAGGCGCTGGACGGACGCGAGTTGGCGTACACAACGGTGATGACCGTGCTGGACCGGCTCGCCGGCAAGGGCATGGTGCAACGCGAACGCGAGGGGCGGGCCTGGCGCTACCGGGCCGCCGCCAGCCGCGAGGCGCACATCGCCCAGCTCATGCTCGACGCCCTCGACCTCGGTGGCAGCCGGGACGCCGCACTGGTGCGTTTCGCCCGCTCGGTGACCGGCACCGAGGCCGAGGTGCTGCGGGCGGCGCTCGGCGCGGAGGCGGGGCTGACCGACCCGGCACCGGCCGGACCCGACGCCGGGTCGACCGGGGCCGGGCTGACCGACCGGGTCGGGGATCCGCGCGCCGGCCGGGCCAGGGCCGTCGACGAGGCCACGGACCGGTAGGGCGGCCGCCGTGGCGTACGCCGTGCACTTCGCCGGGGCGGTCCTGGCCTGCTGGCTGACCGCCCAGGTGCTGGCCCGCGCCACCTGGACGTGGCGGGCCCCCCGGGTGGCGATCGTCTGCTGGCAGGCGGTCGGGTTGGCGCTCGGCCTGTCCGCGATGGGCCTGCCGATGGCGCTGGGACTGACCGCGTACGACCGGCCGACCGGCGGGGCGCTGCTGGCCCTCGCCGACGACCTGGCCCACGGCACCCTGCCGGCCGGGGTGACCGCCGTCCACCTGGGCCTGGTGGGGGTGGGTTTCGGCATCGGCGCGGTGCTGCTCGGCACGACCGTCCGCAGCGTGCACTCCACGGTGCGGGCGCAGCGTCGGCACCGGGACCTGCTCACCCTGGTCGCCCGTCGGGACCCGGCGATCCCCGGCGCGCTGGTGCTCGACCATCCCGGTGCCGCCGCGTACTGCCTGCCCGGGGTGCGGCCCCGGGTGGTGGTCAGCGCCGGCACCCTCAGCCTGCTGGACCGGGCCGAGTTGGCGGCGGTGCTCGCCCACGAGCGGGCGCACGCCCAGGAGCGGCACGACCTGGTGCTGTTGCCGTTCACCGCACTGCGCCGCGCGCTGCCGTGGTTCCGCTGGGTCGGCGCCGCCCACGAGCGGGTCGCCCTGCTGGTCGAGATGCGGGCCGACGACAAGGCCCGTGCGCTGCACGCCGAGGCGCCGCTGGCGGGGGCGCTGCGCCGGTTCGCCGCCGCCGGGCACCGGATCGCCCCGGCCGGCACGCTCGGTCTCGGTGACCGGGACATCGACGTACGGGTGCAGCGGCTGCTGGTCGCGGACCGGCCGCCCCGGCTGCTCGGGGCCACCGCGCTGGTGGTGACGACCACCCTGGCCGCTTTGCCGATCTCGCTGTTCCTGAGCTGACGCCCCGGGTACCGGGCGGCGCTTCCGCACGCGCCTATAGGTAGCCAAGCTACGTGTAGCATTGCTACGACAAGCGGGACTACCAGTGGAGAGGTTCATGGACACCCTGCTCCTCGCGCGCCTCCAGTTCGCCACCACCACCTCCCTCCACTTCCTCTTCGTGGCGGTCACCATCGGCCTGGTCACCCTGCTGGTCGGCCTCCAGACGACCTGGGCACTCACCGGGGACCCGAAGTGGGAGCGGATGACCCGCTTCTGGGGCCAGCTCTACGTGATCAACTACGTGCTCGGCATCGCGAGCGGCCTCGTGCTGGAGTTCCAGTTCGGGCTGAACTGGAGCGGGCTGTCGCGCTACGTCGGCAACGTCTTCGGGGCCCCGCTGGCGATCGAGACGCTTGTGGCGTTCTTCCTGGAGTCGACGTTCCTCGGCATGTGGATCTTCGGCTGGCACCGGCTGCGGCGCGGCGTACACCTGGCGCTGCTCTGGGGGGTCGCGCTCACCGCGTACGCCTCGGCCTTCTGGATCATGGTGGCGAACGCCTGGCTCCAGCACCCGGTCGGTTACCGGCTCCGGGACGGGGTCGCCCACCTGACCGACTTCGGAGCGCTGCTCACCAACCCCACCCTCGGCATGGCGCTGGGCCACGTGATCGCCGCCAGCCTGCTCACCGGCGGCATGCTGATGGCCTCGGTCAGCGCCTGGCACCTCATCCGACGGACCGCCGACTTCGCCCTGCACCGCACCTCACTGCGGATCGGGCTGGTCACCGCCGCCCTGTCGGTCAGCCTGGTGCAGGGGTTCGGCTTCGCCCAGTTCGGCCCGGTCGGCGAGCTGCAACCCACCAAGTTCGACGCCGGCCCGACCGCCGACGCCCGGATCGCCGAGTGGACCACCCGGTTCGGCCCCGGCGACTACACCCCGCCGGTGCTGTCCAACGTCGGGCTCGGCTTCATGATCCTCATCGGGTTCACCCTGGGCTGCGTCTGGCTGCTGCTGCCGCTGCTCTGGCGGGACTGGATGATCCGGCTGCGGTTCCCGCTCTGGCTCGTCCTGCTCGCCCTGCCGCTGCCGTTCGTCGCGGTGATCCTCGGCTGGCTCGCCAGGGAGGTCGGCCGGCAGCCCTGGGCCGCGTACGGGCTGCTCCCCACCGACGAGGCCGTCTCCCGCGTCGACCCGGGCCTGATGCTCGCCTCACTGATCGGCTTCAGCCTGCTGCTCGGCGCGCTCGCCGTCACCAACTGGACGCTGCTCGCCCGGCACGCCGCCCGGGGCGCGGTCGACCCGGCGCTCGGCCGCCCGCCCGGCACGCCCGACGACGCGCGTCGCCCCACCCCCGCCTTCGCCTGACAGGACCCCCGATGCCCCTGCTCTGGTACGCCCTGCTCGGCCTCTTCTTCGCCGGCTACCTCGTCCTCGCCGGCTACGACTACGGGGTGGGGTTGCTGCTCGCCCGGCGCGACACCCCGACCGCCCACCGCGCCCGGCTCACCGCGCTCGGCCCGTTCCTCCTCGGCAACGAGGTGTGGCTGGTGGCCACCGTCGGCATCCTCTTCGGCGCGTTCCCCACCCTGGAGGGCGAACTCCTCTCCGGCCACTACCCCGCCGTGGCCGGGGCGCTAGCCGGGGTGATCCTGGTCACCGTCGGGGTGCAGCTCCGCAGCCGGCCTGCCGGCCCGACCGCCCGCCGGGCCTGGGACCGGGTGATCGTGGCCGGCAGCGCGCTGGCCACCTTCGGCTGGGGCGCCCTGCTAGCCGGGCTGCTCCAGGGCCTGCCGATCGACGCCACCGGCCACGTCGCCGGGCAGACCCACCTGGCCACCCCGTTCGTCGCCGCCACCGGGCTCGCCCTGCTCGCCCTGGCCGCCGCACACGGTGCGACGTTCCTCACCCTGCGCCTGCCGGCCGCCGACGCCCCGGCGACCGCCCGGCTGGCCCGTCGGCTGCTCGTCGGGGCGCTCGTCGCGGTCACCACGGCCACCACGCTGGGCCTGCTCTCCGACCGGGTACGCGCGGCGACCCGCCAGCCGCTGCCCGCCATACTGCTGGTGGTGGTGCTGGTCGGGGCGCTGCTGGCGGCCCGCGCGGCGCTGCGCCGGGGTCGGCCCGGGGTGGCCCTGGCCGCCACCGGCGCGACCCTCGCGCTACCGGTGGCCCTCGTCGGTGCCGCCCGCTGGCCGGCGGTGCTGGTCTCCACGGTCGACCCGGCGGCCACCGTGACCGTCACCGACGCGGCGGCCAGCGGGCCGACGTCGCAGCTGCTGGGCTGGCTGCTGCTGCCCCTCCTGCCGGCCCTACTAGGCTTCCAGGCGATGTGCTGGTGGGTGTTCCGGGGACGGACCGACGGCAGGGCACCGGTGTACTGGTGAACCGCCGTCCCTTCGACCCGCGTCTGCTGCGCCGGGTCCCCGCGGCCCGGCGCGACCTCGCCGTGCTCGCGGCCCTCGGCGGGCTCACCGCGCTGCTGGTCGTCGGGCAGGCCACCGCCCTGGCCACGGTGCTCGCCGCCGGCATCGACGGCCGGCTGGACACCGGCGCGCTGGCCGGCTTCGTCGCCGCCGTCGGCGGCCGGGCCCTGGTCACCTGGGGACAGGGCACCGTCGCCGCACGGGCCGCCGCCACCGTGAAGGCGACGCTCCGCGCCGACCTGCTCGCCGCCGTCGGCCGGCACGGGCCCGGCTGGGTCGCCGGCCAGCGGGCCGGACAACTCGCCACCCTCACCGGGCGCGGCCTCGACGCCCTGGACGCCTACTTCACCGGCTACCTCCCCCAACTCGTGCTCAGCGTCACCGTGCCCGCCGCCGTGCTCGCCCGGCTGGTCTTCGCCGACTGGAGTTCGGCGCTGATCATCGTGCTGACCCTCCCGCTGATCCCGGTCTTCGGCGCGTTGCTCGGCTGGCAGGCGCAGGCCGCCACCGAACGGCAGTGGCGGCGGCTGTCGATGCTCGGCGGGCACTTCCTCGACATGGTCGCCGGGCTGCCCACCCTGCGCGCGTTCGGCCGGGCACGGGCGCAGACCGGGGTGGTCCGCCGGATGGCCGACGGGCACCGCGTGGCCACCATGGGGACGCTGCGGATCGCCTTCCTCTCCGCGCTGGTGCTGGAGCTGGTCGCCACCCTGTCGGTGGCGCTGGTCGCGGTGCCGGTCGGCATCCGGCTGCTCGACGGCGGGATCACCCTGGCCACCGCGCTGCTGGTGCTGCTGCTCACCCCGGAGGCGTACCTGCCGTTGCGGGCCGCCGGCAGCCGGTTCCACGCCAGCATGGAGGGGCTGACGGCGCTGGACGAGGCACTGACCGTCTCCGCCGTACCGGCCGACGCGGCAGAAGGTGCCCCGGCAACCGCCGGACCCGCCCGGACGCCGGCCGGCGACGGCGAGATCGTCTTCTCCGGTGTCACCGTCGCCTACGAGCGGACCACCGCACTGCGGGACGTCACGCTCACCATCCGGCCCGGCGAACGGATCGCCGTCGTCGGGCCGAGCGGTGCCGGCAAGAGCACCCTGCTCGGCCTGCTGCTCGGCTTCGTCACCCCGACCGCCGGCCGGATCACCGTGGCCGGGGTCGACCTGGCCGACGTCGACTGCGACGACTGGCGTCGGCAGATCGCCTGGGTGCCGCAGCGGGCCCACCTGTTCGCCGCCACGCTTGCCGACAACATCCGGCTCGGCGCACCCGACACCCCCGACGCCGACCTGGCCCGCGCGGTCACCGACGCCGCGCTGGACGAGGTGGTGACGGCCCTGCCCGACGGGCTGGGCACCCTGCTCGGCGAGCGCGGCCACGGGCTGTCCAGCGGCCAGCGGCAGCGGGTCGCCCTGGCCCGTGCCTTCCTCCGGGACGCCCCGCTGGTGCTGCTCGACGAGCCGACCGCCCGGCTGGACACGGCGAGCGAGACGATCGTCCTGGACGCCACCCGGCGGCTGGTCGCCGGGCGTACCGCCCTGCTGGTGGCGCACCGGCCGGCCCTGCTGGCCGACGCCGACCGGGTGCTGCACGTCGACGCCGGCCGGGTCACCGAGCTGACCCCGACCGCGGAGGCCGGCCGATGAGCACCGCCCCTCCCCCCGGCGCGGGAGGCCCGCCGCCGAGCACCGGACCCGAGCGGGTGGTGCTGCGGCTGGCCCGGCCGTACCTGGGCCGGCTGGTCGGGGCCGGGCTGCTCGCGTCGGCCACCGAACTCGCCGGGCTGGCCCTGATGGCCACCGCCACCTGGCTGCTGATGAGCGCCGCCGGCCAGCCACCGCTGGACCGGCTCACCGTCGCCATCGTCGCCGTCCGGGCGCTGGCCGTCAGCCGGGGGGTGCTGCGCTACACCGAACGGCTCGCCGGTCACGACGCCGTGCTCCGCATGATCACCGACGTCCGGGCCCGGGTCTTCGCCAGCCTCGCCGCCCGTCGGGGGCCGGCCAGCCAGCGCAGCGGGGACGCCCTGAGCCGGCTGGTCTCCGACGTCGAGGCCGTCCAGGACCTGCTGCTGCGGGTGCTCGTGCCCGGGGCGGCGGCCGCCCTGGTCGGGGTGCTGGCCATCGGCGGGACCGCGCTGGTCTCGCTGCCCGCCGCCGGGGTGCTCGCGGTCGGGTTGCTGGTCGCCGGGGTGGCGCTGCCGGCGCTGGCCACCGCGCTGACCCGCCGGGCCGCCGACGAGGTCGCGCCGCTGCGCGGCGCACTCGCCACCGACGCCGTCGACCTCACCCACGGTGCCGCCGACCTGGCCGCCTTCGGGGCCACCGGGCAGGCGCTGCGGGCCGCGACCCGGCGCGCCGACCGGTTGGCCCGGCTGGAGCGCCGGCTCGCCGCGGCCGGGTTCGCGGTGGACGCGGCCGGGGTGCTGGTGGCGGGGCTGACCGCCGCCGGGGTGGTGCTCGCCGCGCTCCGCGCCGACGTGTCCGGGGTGCTGGTGGGGGTGCTCGCCGTCGGCACCCTCGCCGCGGTGGAGATCGCGTTGGCGCTGGTCGGCGCGGCGCGTCAGCACACCCAGCTCCGCGCCGGCCTGGCCCGGGTGGCCGCCCTGCTCGACGACGCCCCCGACGATGATCCCGCGGTCGGGCCCGGTCGGCAGCGGCCGACCCCGGAACCCGGCACCGACGCGGCGGACAGCGTCCCGGTGGACGCGACCACGACCGGGCCCGACGTGCGGTTCGAGGGGGTCGTCGTCCGGTACCGGGAGGGGGCCGCCCCGGCGCTGGCCGGGTTCGACCTCGACCTGCCCGCCGGACGCCGGATCGCGGTGGTCGGGCCGAGCGGGGCGGGCAAGAGCACCCTGGCCGCCGTGCTGACCGGGGCGGTACGACCCGACGCCGGCCGGGTCACCCTCGCTGGCCGGGACGTCTCGGCGTACCCGCCCGAGGAGTTGCCCCGGGCGGTCGGTGGCCTGCTCGCCGAGGCGTACGTCTTCCACGCCTCGGTCCGGGAGAACCTGCTGCTCGGCCGACCGGACGCGGGCGAGGCGGAGCTGGTCGACGCGACCCGCGCCGCCGGCCTGCTGGACTGGGTACGCGAACAGCCGGACGGTTGGGACACCGTCGTCGGCGAGGAGGGCGGTCAGCTCTCCGGTGGGCAGCGGCAGCGGCTCGCGCTGGCCCGGGCACTGCTCGCCGCGCCCGGCGTCCTGGTGCTGGACGAGCCGACCGAGGGGCTCGACCCGGTCGCCGCCGACGCGGTGCTCGCCGGGACGCTGGCGGCCACCCCCGCCGGACGCTCGGTGCTGGTGATCACTCACCGGCTCAGCGGCCTGGCCGGGCTGGACGAGATCGTGGTGCTCGACGCCGGGCGGGTCGTCCAGCGGGGACGGCACACCGAGCTGGTCGCCGCCCCCGGCTGGTACCGGGACCAGTGGTTGCTCCAGGCGGCCGCCGAACGCGGCTACCTGGCCCTGACGCCCTGACCCGGCGCGGCATCCCGGGCCCCGGCCCCGGGGCGCGGGTCCGGGGATCTCCCCGACGCGCGGGCGCACCGGCACGTGACAGGGTGGTGCCATGCGTGCCTGCGACGGGACGGCGATCGACGAGCGGCTGCGGGATCTGGGGTCCCGGCTGCGGGGTCCGGCACGGCTACGGACCGAAATGCTCCGCGAGGTACGCGACGCGCTGGACGACGCCACCGAGGCGTACCGGGAGCGGGGGCTGCCGGCGCGGGAGGCCGAGCGGCGGGCCGTGGCCGACTTCGGGACACCTGCCGAGCTGGCCCCGACGTACCAGGCGGAACTGGCCGCCGGGGCGTTGCGCGGGCTGTCCCGGCGGGCGCTGCTGATCGCCGTGGTGCTGACCCTCGGCGGTGACCTGACCTGGCAGGGGTCGAGCTGGAGCGGTGGGCCGCCCCCGCCGCCGGGCTACCAGGTGCTCGCCGCTTCGGTGGACGGGATCTGGCTGGTCGTGGCCGGGTTGGCGCTGGCGGCCCTGCTGGGCGGGCGCTGGGCGGCCCGGCGGGGCCGCAGCGGCCCGCCGGCCGAGCGGCTGCTCGGGCTCGGGCTGGCCGGCACGCTGGTCGTCGGCGCGGTCGCCGGGGTGGCGCTGTTCGCCTGGTCGGCCGGGCTGTGGGACGCGGCCCTGACCTGGCCGCCGATGATCATCGGTTCGGTGCTGGCCGGTGCCGCCTACTTCACGCTCTTCCGGGCCACCCGGCTGTGGCTGGGGGCCACCCGCTGACGCCGCGTCCCCGGCGACGGCCCGGCCGCGGCCAAGTCGGGGCCGGGCCGGCGGTCAGGCCGGGCCGGGGGGTGGGGCGGCGGGGTCGAGGAACCGGCCGACGGTCGCGCTGAACTCGCGCCAGCCGGCCCGTTCACCGGCCAGCGACGCCCGGCCGGAGTCGGTGAGCCGGTAGGTGCGCCGCTCCCGACCGTTGACGGTGCTCCAGGAGCTGGCCACGTGGCCGGCCCGCTCCAGCCGACGCAACGCGGGGTAGATGGTGCCGGTCGGCAGGTCGAGCTGCCCGTCACTGCGGACGCGCAGTGCCTCGATGACGGCGTATCCGTGCAGCTCCCCCTGCTCCAGCACGGCCAGGAGCAGGGCGTCGAGGTGACCGTGCAACGCCTGAGCCTTCATGTGTAGTTACGCTACTTGTCGACCCGCCGGACCGCCAGCGGGACACGGGCCCCGGCCGCCACCGGGGTGCGGGTTCACAGCGCCGCCGAGGTGCGCGTTCGCGGTGCCGCCGGGGTGCGGGGTCCGCCGACGCAGGGACGCCCATTAGGGTATGTGCCCAGAGTCACTCGGCGACCGCGCGGTCGCCGGATGGTTAAACCCGACGCACACGGAGGTCAGCGTGGCCCGCCAGTCGCCCCAACGGCCCGACGCCGACGAACCCGAGCTCGGCGACACCGATGGGCCGACCGGGCCCGACGTGGAGCCCGGCCCGGTCGACCGCTCGCTCTGGGACGAGCTGAACATCGATCCGGTCGAGATCGCCCGGCCCGCCGGCACCGGCTTCACGCTCCGGGCGTACCGGCCGGCACGCGAGTTGACCCCGACGGACGTCGTCGAGCGCGACGAGGACGACCCCTTCCTGGCCCGGCGTCAGGTCGTCGAGGCCGAGGACGACGACGAGGTGATCATCCTCGACGAGGAGTTCGCCGCCCTCACGGCCGAGGACGACGAGGCGGACACCAAGGCCGAGGGCGACGGCAAGCGGGCCGACCGCAAGCGCGACGCCGCCGACGCGGACACCGACACCGTCGACCCGGACGCCGATGCCACCGACGACGACACGGACACCGACGGCGACGGCGACGGCGACGAGGAAGCCGACGCCGAGGGCGACGAGGAGGTGCCGGTCTTCCTGAGCCACAAGGGCCGGCTGCTGCTGTTCAAGACGCCCGAGTCGTTGGTCAGCTTCATCCGCTCCGGCGCGCCCAACGACCTGTCTCAACTGGACGGTTGGAATGAACTGTCCGAACGGGTGGAGCCCGCCGACATCGCCCCGCGCGACGAGGACACCTACGAGCTCGACCTGGTCGTGGAGAACCTGCGCGGCGGGCACGACACGTGGGACCCGACCCTGCTCATCGAGGCCGGTGAGGTCGCCCGCGACCTGTCGTACGCGCTGCGGCTACCCGCCGTGCTGGACATGCTCTCGGCCGGTTCGAGCCTGGACGACCTCGACGAGGCGCTCCGCGCTTCTGTCAACGGCGGAGTCGGTGGATTTCTCGGCCGTAGGCGGCTGAAAAAAATCGGGGCCCAGACCGCAAGCTTGGGATGGCGCACCATTGTCGGCAAGATCTCTGCCGTCGTGGACTGGCGCGACTGACCCCGAGCGGGGAGCATCAGTGGCTGGCAGTGAATAGACCGGTGTCCCGGGAGGAGGACGACGCCTTGGCGCTCGTGCGCGTGTACTGCGGTCTGGCCTCGGCAGATCCGGCCGACCGGCCGGCCTCGGCCGGATCGACGCTGACGTCCGCCGTGGTCGACGACGCAGGCCGTCTGCTGCATGTCCACGAGATCAGCGACGACGCGGCCGGTTACGCCCGGCTCGTCACGCTGTTCGTGGAGCGGTCGGGCGGGCCGAGCGGCGTGGCGATCGCGGCCGACAGCGACGACCACGCGGTCACCTCACTGCTGAGCGCGGCCGGCCGTCCACTCGCGATCGCCGACGACGACTCGGTCGACGACTTCGCCGAGCGGTTCGCCGACGACGACTCCCTGGAGGAGATGCAGTCCGCGCCGGCCGAGCGGCGGGCGGTGGGCCTGGCCCGTGCCCTCCAGGCGGGCGCGCTCTCCGCGGTCACCCTCCCGGCACCCCGGGACCTGGCCGGGTTCAAGCAGGTCCTCTCCGCTCACGCCGCCCTGTCCAGCGGCCGGCACTCCGCCGCCGTGGCCCTGCGCGAGGTGCTCCGCGAGCTCTACCCGGCGGCCCTGCGGGCCTACCCGGACCCGGCCGAGCCGGTGGCGCTGGCCGTCCTCGACGCCTTGCCCGAGCCGAACATGCTCACCGGCACGTCGGCCCGGGGCCGGGACATGTCGGTGGCCGCCGAGGCGGTCACCGCACGGCTCACCGCCGACGGGGTCGCCGAGGCCGGGGAGATCGAGGCGGCGGTCACCGCGCTGCGGGTGGCCGTCTCCGAGACCCCGCGCCGGGCCACCGTCAACCGGGCGCTCACCTCCGCCGTCGCCGAGACCGTCCGGCAGTCGGTCGCCGCGGTGCGCGCCTGTGACGCCGGATGCGAGGCCCTGGTGGGCGCGCTCGCCACCCGGGTCAGCGTCCCGAGCCCGTTGCCCGGTCGCCGCGCCGCCGCCCGTCGGGGCGAGCAGGTCGCCGAGCTGACCGGGATCAGCGGCACTGGCCCCGGGCTGCGTCCGGTCCGGCCCGCCGAGCCGGCGCCGCCGGTACCGACCGGCCGCCGTAGCCGTCCCGAGCCGGTCCCCGGCAGTGGCATGCCGGCCGCGCCCCGACCGCTCGGCCCGCCGCCGGTGGCACCCGCCCCGATCACGCCGCCGCCGGTAGCCCCGGCACCGGTCACCCCGGCCGCTGCGGCCGGCCTGCCGACCTCGGTGCCGCCCGCGCGTACCGACCCGGGCATGCCGGCGGCCCATCGCGGGTCGGATGCTCCGACCACCATGATCCCGCCGATCCGTCGCGGGATGGACGCCCCGACGAACCGGCCGGTCTCGGCTCCGCCGCCGCCTCCCCCGGGGATCACCCCGATCGCTCCGGCACAGCGCGGCACCGTGCCGCCCGCCGAGGCCGGTGAGCCGTTCCGGCCGACGCTGACCACCGCCGCGATCAACAACGCCCGCGCCGAGCGGCAGCGCACCGTGATCCCGCCCCGGCCGAAGACCGCCGGTGCGCTCTCCGCCCCCACCGGCGGATTCAGCGCCACCGACCTGAACGTCCCGGTGCCGGTCAGCCGGCCCGAGCCGGAGCAGCCCACCGCCCCGCCCGGGTCGCGGGCGAACTGGCCGCTGGTCAACAACCCGGAGGATCCGGCCGACAGCTCCGCCAACAACCCGGTGGTGCCGGCGTACGGCGAGCGGGGCGGCCGGTCGGCCGACGCGCCCACCGACGCCGGTGCCGGCCGTCGCATCACCCCGCCGTGGCTCGCCGACGACCTGCCGCAGGAGCCGCCGATGTTGCGGCTGGTGGAGCCGCCGCCGCTGGCCGACCGGGCCCTGCGGGACGGGCTGGACACCCCCGCCGACCCGCACCTGGACACCCCGCCGCTGCGGCTGGTGGACCGGGACGAGGCCGGCCGGGCCGGACGGCCCCACCGGGCCGACCGGGCGGAGCAGCTGGACCGCCCCATCCGGGCCGAGCGGCCCGGTCGGCTGGACCGGCCCGCCGACCGCCCCGAACGGCTCGACCGTGCGGAACGGCCGGAGCTTCTCGACCGGGTCGAGCGGCCGGCACGCGGCGACCGGCCGGGCCTGGAGCGGCGACCGGAACCGGCCGAACGCCGCCCCGCCCCCATGGAGCACCGCCCGCCGCCCGTCTCCGACGAGGGCGACGGCGACCTGCTGATCTTCGCCCAGGCCAAGTCGGCCTGGTTCGTCGGGCACAGCGACGAGAGCGACCTGGAGTGGTCGTCGACCGCCGACACCGGCTGGCAGGCCGCCGAGAAGGTGGCGCAGCCGGCCGTCGGCGCGGAGACCTCCGCCGGGCTGCCCAAGCGGGTGCCGCAGGCCAACCTGGTGCCCGGGTCGCCGCTGCGCGAGGAGCGTCCGCTGCGGATCGTCCGGGACGCGGCGAGCCTCGCCGAGAACACCACCGGTTACTTCCGTGGTTGGCGTCGCGGCCAGGAGATCGGCGGTTTCGCCGTCGGCGGCCGGCCCGGCCGCGAGGCAGCCGGCGGCTGGGACTTCAGCCGCGACCCGACCGAGCGGGACGACGACCGGGAGTACGAGTTCCGCTCCGCCGGCTACCGGTCCTGACCCTCTGACGGCTCACCGCTGGCCCGACCGGTTCCTCCGGTCGGGCCAGCGCCGTCGTGCGGGCCTGACCGCACCCGCCCCACCGGGACTCTCTCCTCGGGTCGTCGACCCGCACAGCGGCCCGCAGAGCCGGCGCACGGGCCGGGACACCACAGGCC
>NZ_JBMDWU010000380.1:0-9706 GCF_048594385.1 Micromonospora sp.
CCATCCGTCCTCGCCACCGGGACGGGCCGGCTCGGGCCAGTCGTCGTCGGCCGTACCGGACCCGTCACCCCGCGCCTGCGGGTCGCCGCCCCGCACCGCCACGGCGGTCGCGCCGCCCGCACCGGAACCGTCCACCGCACCGGCACCGTTCGCGCGGCCGGTACCGGCAGCACCCGGCACCCCGGGCGCGCCACCGGGACCGCCCCCGCCGTGCGCGCTGGTCCCGCCGTGCGCGCTGGTCCCGCCATGCGCGCTGGTTCCGCCGGCGGGCGGGGAAGCGTCGGGCCGGGCCGCCGGGCCGCCGGCCACGCCGGACGGGCCGGGACCGGCATCCGGGCCGGCGGACGGACGAGCCGGGTGGGGGGTGGCACCACCGTCGAACGGGGAGTCGGCGGGAGGCGCGGACGGGCGGGCCGGCCGGGACGGACCAGCGGGGGTCACCCCGCCCCGCTCACCGGCCACCTCGCAGCGGATCTGCCAGCGCCCGCCCAACTCCTCGTAGAGCGCGTCGGTGAGCACCCGGGCGTGGTCGGCCATCATCTTGGCCAGCACCACCGACTTCACCGTCACCACCAGCGTGTCCCCGTCGAGGTCCCGGACCACGGCATCCCGCATCAGAGCGGCGATCCGCTTGTTCGTCCGGTTGACCTTGCCGACCACCTCCGGCCACGCCCGCCGGACGGCCACCGCGTCGAGCGCGCCCACCGGGTCGCTGCCCGGTCGGGGCGGCTCGGGCGTCGCCGGATCGGGCAGCACCGCCGACGGCGGCACCGGACGGCGTACGGGAGCGGCGTCGGCGACCGGTGTGCCACCCGACGGCGGCACGGCAGGTGCCGCCGAAGGCGATCCGGGGCGGGCACCGGCAGCGGCAGCCCGCGCGGCAGCCACCCCGGTGGGGGCTCCGGGCTCCGGCGGGGTGTCGGCGACGGCCGGGGCGGGCTGGGGGCGTACCTCGGTGGGGGCGGGGGGAGGCGCGGAGCCGGCGGCGGCCGGCGGCAGGTCGACGGCACCCAGGGTGAGCCGGCGCTCCATCCGTTCCAGGCGCTGGAGCAGGCCACCCGTGGAGTCGTCGACGCCGGGCAGCAGCATCCGGGCGCAGATCAGCTCCAGCAGCAGCCGGGGAGCGGTGGTGCCGCGCATGTCGACCAGGCCGTTGTGCACGATGTCGGCGCAGCGGGACAGCGTCGCCGGGCCGAGTCGCTGGGCCTGGGCGGCCATCCGCTCGATCTGGTCGGCCGGGCCGTCGATCAGGCCCTTGTCGGCGGCGTCCGGCACCTGCTGGAGCACGATCAGGTCGCGCAGCCGCTCCAGCAGGTCGGAGGCGAACCGGCGGGGATCGTGGCCGGCCTCGGCCACCCGGTCGACGGTCGCGTACGCCGCCGCGCCGTCCCCGGCGGCCAGCGCGTCGCACATCTCGTCGATGAGCGCGGCGTCGGTGACGCCGAGCAGCGCGGCGGCCCGGGGATAGCTGACCCCCTCCGGGCCGGCGCCCGCGATGAGCTGGTCGAGCACGGAGAGGCTGTCCCGGGCGCTGCCGCCACCGGCGCGCACCACCAGCGGGAAGACCGCCGGATCGACGGTCACCCCCTCGGCCTGGGTGAGCTGCTCCAGGTACGGCCGGAGCACCTTCGGCGGGATCAGCCGGAACGGGTAGTGGTGGGTCCGCGACTTGATCGTGCCGAGGACCTTTTCCGGCTCGGTGGTGGCGAAGATGAACTTGACGTACTCCGGGGGCTCCTCGACCAGCTTGAGCAGGGCGTTGAAGCCGGCCGACGAGACCATGTGCGCCTCGTCGATGACGTAGATCTTGAAGCGGCTCTGGGCCGGCGCGAAGAACGCCTTCTCGCGCAGCTCACGGGCGTCGTCGACGCCACCGTGGCTGGCCGCGTCGATCTCGATGACGTCGATCGAGCCGGAGCCGTCGACGGCCAGCGACCGGCACGAGTCGCACTGCCCGCACGGCTCCGGGGTGGGGCCCTGCTCGCAGTTGAGCGAACGGGCCAGGATGCGGGCGCTGGAGGTCTTGCCGCAGCCCCGGGGACCGGAGAACAGGTAGGCGTGGTTGAGCCGACCGCTGCGCAGCGCCTGCGACAACGGCTCGGTGACGTGCTCCTGGCCGATGACCTCGGCGAAGGTACGCGGCCGGTACTTGCGGTAGAGCGCCAGCGTCACTCGTCCCGCCTCCTCTCGACCGAGCCATTCTGCGCCGGTCGGGCGCGGGTGACCACCCACCACCCCGGGACCCGACCCGCAGGTACGGTACCGGTGGGCGGAGACAAAAAGGCCTCCCGTGCACCCGGCAGAGCTCGCTTATCCTTGCTGCCTTCCGGCCCTGGGGAGGTTCACGAGATACCGCCGCACGGGAGGTAGGCACCACCCTACCCGACCCCCGGTGGATCTTCGGGGGGTGGTGGGGTGGTCCGGCCGCCGGAGACCTGTATCCTGGCTCGCGGAGGATTCGCCTAGAGGCCTAGGGCGCACGCTTGGAAAGCGTGTTGGGATAAAACCCTCAGGAGTTCGAATCTCGTATCCTCCGCTCGTCTGAGCAGCACCAACGCGAGGGTCGGCCCCGATCGGGAGCCGACCCTTCGTCGTTTCCAGCAGCACCCGGCCGAGGTCGCGCCGCGTACGCCCACGGCAGAACGGGCACTCAGGCCCCCGCGACGGCCCCTAGGGTTCTCCGCAACAGCGGCCCGGTCGAGGGAGGCAGCCATGCGGATCGTCTTCGTGCACGGGGCGTGCGTACGCGACGGGGCGTGGTGGTGGTCCCGGGTCGAGGCGCTGCTCGCGGCCGGCGGGACGGCGAGCGTCGCGGTACATCTGCCGAGCTGCGGCGAACTGCCGGACGCGCGCCGACCGGCGGGGCTGGACGACGACGTCGAGGAGGTCCGTCGCGTCCTGCGCGACGGCGGGCCGGCGATCCTCGTCGCCCACTCCTACGGCGGGATGGTCGCCACTGCGGCGGCAGACGCCGGGGACGTCCGGCACCTCGTCTACGTCAGCTCGTTCCTGCCCGACGTGGGTGAGTCCCTGGCCGATCTCGGTCCCGCCGGACCCGCGCCCCACCTGGAATTCTTCCCCGACGGCACGTTCGCGGCCCGGCCCGAGCTGGTCCCGCCGCTGTTCCTGCACGACTGTGACCCGGCGGCGGTGGAGGGTGCCATGGCCCGGCTGGTCCGGCAGGACGCCGCCGTACTCACCACTCCGGTCCGCTACGCGGGCTGGCGGTCGACCCCGTCGACGGCGGTGGTCTGCGCCGGGGACCGGGCCACCCCGCCGGAGGTACAGCGCGCCCAGGCGGCCAGGGCGGGGCGGACGGTGGAGCTGCCGACCGGACACCATCCGATGCTCTCCCATCCGGAGCTGCTCGCCGGTCTGCTGCGGGAGATCGCCGCCGAACACGACTGAGAACATGTGCGCGGGACGCCAGAGGGGTCGGAGCGGTGCGTGTCCCTTACGGTCGAACGGTGAGGCGACCGCGCTTGTACGGACCGGGCGAACTGGCCGCCCCCCACCGCCCGCCCCGACCCACCTGCGGAAGACGACGAGTAGCCGCCCGGCCCGTCGGGCAGGGCAGCACGACACCGGCATGCCTCCCACCGCGAACCCCGGTACGGTGCGGGCACTCGCGGCGGCCCTGGATCCGTCGTACACATGTGCTATCCACAGGGTGTGGACGGCGGGGGGATTGGATGAGTTACCAGCTCAGCGCGGTCGTCGCGGATGTCGAGCTGCTCCGCGAGCAGACCGCCGACCTGGATCACGCGGTCCTGGCGGCGCTGCGGCAGGATTTCGCGCTGCTGCCGGTGACCCCGCAGTTGGTCGAGGAGCTGACCGGCGCGCTGCCGGACTACCACCCCGAGGAGCCGACCGCCGGGCAGCCGTTCGAGCTGGTGATCTCGCCGGCTCTGGGCGGGTTGCTGGACCGCTGGTCGCGGCGGGGTCCGGTGGCGTACCTGGAGGCGGAGTTCGCCGGTGGGATCGGCCACCAGGCATCCGCGGTGTGGCTCGGCGGCCGGTTGAGCTGGGGTCCCCGCTTCGACTCGGCCTTCACGCTGCCGCGCGGGGAGTGGCCGATCAACGCGGCGCTGGCCCGGCTCGGCGTGGAGCCCGGTCGGTGGCTGGACCCGTTCGCCGAGCTGGGCCTGCACCTGGAGCGGAACACGGACGGTTGGCTGACCCATGGCCGGCGCGGCCTGACCGCCGACTACTGGGACGAGCTGGCCGAGGAGTGGGAAGAGCAGGAATTCGCGGCCGACCAGCAACCTGGACGCCCCGGTCCCGTTGGGGACTGGGGGATTCCATGAAATTGCGACAATTTGCCGTGCTTGCGGCGTTACTGGTGGCTGCCTCGGCGTCGGGCAGCGGCACCCATCCGTCGGGGCCCGACATCCCGGCGCGGCCGATCGGCGTCAGCCAGGTGGTCGGGCTGCACGGCCTCGCCGGGGCCGAGTTCGGTGCCAGCGAGACGGAGCTGATCCGGCGCGGGGTGCTGCGCTCCGACGCCGACACCTGCGGCATGACGCTGGCCGGGCACGGGACGACCAGCCCGATCTTCGTCGACGATCGGCTGGTGCTGCTCTGGCTCGACGATCCGATGAGCACCCCGGAGGGGATCACCGTCGGCGCTCCCGTCGAGGAGGTGCTGAGCCGCTACCCGTCGGTGGTCCGGCTGCACGCTCCACAGCGGACGTACCGGTTCGACGGTCTGCTGGCCCGCGACGGCGACCGGGGTTACCTCTTCCTGCACGACGGAACCGCCGTCCGGGAGATCATCGCCGGGTACGCCGACTGGGCCCGCCGCCTCTTCGACGAAGGCTACGGCCCCTGCTGAACTCCGACCACGACGTGGATTGTCCGTGACCGGCCCCGATGAGAACATCTCCTGGCCACGCAGTCGGCGTCGGCAGCACACGGGGGATCGATGTCACGTACCGTCCTGTCCCGCCCGATAATCCGGGCCGGGAAGTCACTGCCACGCCTCGCGCTTGTCACCCTGCTCGTCTCGACCCTGGCCGTCGGCCCGATCGCCACAGGTGACGGGGCACCGACCCCGGCGGCGGCGGTCGGTACGTCAGACAGCGCGGCGACCCACCCGCCGGCACCCGCCACATCGGACCCGGGGTCGCCGGCCGCCACCGCCCGGAAGACGCCGGCCACCGGATCCGGCCGGAACACACCGGACCGGGACGTGCCGGTTCCCGCAGCGGAGCAGATCCCGCCGCACCTGGCGACGGCCCCGGCCCCCGGTGCGCAGGCCGCCGGGCTGAGCACCGAACAGCCACGTACCCGCTCCACCACCATTGTCCGGCAGCCCAAGCCACCCCGCTCCCGCTGCAGCGGCGGTCTGGTCCTTGGCACGGTCGTCACCTGCACCGCGATCGTCGACCAGGCGCAGGACGTCTGGACCGTCACCACCACCGCCGCCGACGACCTGCTGCTGATCCAGCTTGGGCGGGGCTCCGGGCCGGACTCCGTCGGCGGCCGGGTCACCGATGCCGCCGGTCGCGAGTTGTGCCGGCTCGGCGTGGACGCGAACCGCTGTCGGGTCGGTGCCGCCGGGACCTACCGGATCACCCTGCGGTTGCCGTACTCGACCGGGCGGGGGAACTACACGATCGCGGCCGAGTCGACGCATACCCCGTCGAGCTGCGGGCAGTTGCCGGCGGACCTGTTCGACTTCAGTTCCCCGGGGAGCACGGTGACGTTGCCGGCCGGAGCGGCGGCCCGGTGTCACCTGTTCGACCAGCCGCGCGGCGCGCTGCTGCGGTTCGCCGACCCGGGCGGTCCGCGCGACATCCGGGGGCTGATCCTCGACGGGCAGTTCGGAACGGTCTGCGAGTTGAGCTACGGCGGCGGTGACTGCTGGCTCGAACAGCCGGGCCCCTACCGGCTGCTGAGCTGGGAGCAGTACGGCAAGGAGGGCACCCACCTGGTCAAGGCCCGGCGGCTGTCCGACCCGGCGGGCTGCCAGAGCCTGCCGCTCGCCCCGTACGGCGACCCGGGCAGCGCCGTGAACAGTGGCGTTACCCCGGCCGGCGAGACGACCTGCCACACCTTCGGCACCGACGCGGCCCGGCCGCTGCTCGTCCGCGCCGTCAGCCTCGACGCCACCAGCTTCGACTGGCAGGTGCTGGATGCCACGGGCGCTCAGGTCTGCGCCCGGGAGGGCATCCCGGTCTGCACCGTGCCGGCCGCCGGCCGGTACACCCTGCTGGTCAGCAGTCCCCTCTACGCCGACCGGCCCCACCGGTACGAGGTGGCGCTGAACCCGCTCGACCGGGCCGACGGATGCGCGCCGAACACCGGCTACGCCCCCTGGGACCAACCGGCCCTCCAGGTACACCAGGTCGCCCGGGTACAGACCGACTGCCATCCCTTCACCGGCCGGGCCGGTGAACGGGTCATCGTGTCCGGCGCACGCTGGACGATGGACAGCGGTGGCGAACGGATCTGCACTGAGCCTTCCGACCAGGTCGGCTGCGTGCTCCCGGCCGACGGCGACTACCGGGTGATCTCGTACCGGGAGTGGACCGGGAACACCCCCGAGACGTACCCGCTGGCCATCAGGCGGATCTCCGACCCGGTGGGCTGCCCCACGGTCCGGCCCGGCAGCTACGGCACGGCACCCACCGGCGCCCCGGCCCCGGTGGCGTGCCGGATCCTGGACGTCCCGGCCGCCGGGGTCTACCGGGTGACCGCCCTGCACGGCGACAACGTGACCGCGTTCGCCCGGGTCCTCGACACCGCCGGCCGGACGCTCTGCGCCCAGGTCCGCTGCCCGCTGCCCGCCGGCCGGCACACCCTGCTGGCCAGCAGAGACGCCACCAGCACCACCGAGTTCGCGGTGTCCCTGCTGCCGCTGCGGCCGACCGGGTGCACACCCGTCTCCGACGCCGGCTGGGCCGACGCGCCGCACCGGGGCCGGATCGACACCTCCGGCCAGATCGACTGCCTGGTCCTGCCCACCCCGTCCGGGGCGTCGATCGCCACGCTGCTGCCTGTCGACGCCGCGCTGAACGTCGACATCGTGGACGCGGACGGCGAGGCGGAGTGCAGCCTCTGGTGGTACACCTGGCACGGCTGCGTACTGGACGGCCCGGCACCGCACTCGGCGCTGCTCACCGGGCACACCTTCGTGACGCAGCTGGCGTACACGGTGGGCTTCGCCCGGACCGACGCGCCGGCCTGCCCGACGCTGCCCCGGGACACCACGGACACCACCGTGACCACCGGCCCGGACCGCCTCGCGGCCTGCTTCACCGTCCCGGCCGACCAGCACGCCGCCCGGCAGACCTTCACCTGGGCGCGCACCGCCGGCACAGGCCGGGCCCGGCTGACCGTCTTCGACGGGACGGGCCGGTCGACGTGCGGGACGGACCGCGCCGCCCAGGGCACTGTCACCTGCGCGCTGCCTCCCGGCCCGGTCACCGTGCTGCTGGACACCGACGGCAACACCGCCACCTACCGAGTGGGTCAGCGGAACGCCGGCACGTCCTGACCGGGTCGCGGGTCGGCTCCGATCGGGGGCCGGCCCGGCCGGCCAAACGCGGAACGCCCGGTGCGATCCTCGCGGATCGACCGGGCGTTCTCGCTGTTCACGAGCGGTGGCGGCGGGATTTGAACCCGCGGAGGGCGTAAACCCTCACACGCTTTCGAGGTCTGCGACTCCCTGTGCGGGTTGAGCCTTGAGCAGGCTGCACCAGGCTAGCTCCCACTGGTCCGGACCCCGTCAGTTGAACTTGAACGAGTACGAACGAGACCGCAACTGAGACCAGGTGCCCACCATCCCGGAGGACCGGAGGGCCCCGGCGGCAACTCTCGTCCATCAAGGCGCGCCGTCGGTCCGGTCCGTCGCTTCCAGACGATCTGTACGCAGGCCATTTCACGGATGGAGCCGCTTCGCTACGCTCTGGCATTAGGCCGAACCGAGGAGCAGCGTGACGAGCAGCGAGGATCAAGAATCAGTCTCCGCAAGCGAGACCCTGCAGAGGGTCCCCGAGCGGAATTCGCCCGCGTTTCGGATGGCTTGGCGGACGTCTTCGGAGCGGGCGCGGTTGCAGCGAAGTGGCCGATATATCGCCGGCGCCGCCATTGCCGCAACCCTACTTGCCGGCATCGTCGCATTTATCTACGAGCGTTACGACGACCTATACGGATGCATCTCTTACTATAATGGCATCAGCAGCGAGGAGAGGGAGGAGTGCGCAACCAAAGCCATAGGAAGCGCGTTCGATACGTCCTTCTTTACCCTTCCGATAGCAGCTTCCATTGCGGCGCTATTTACGCTCTACTTCCACCTCCTCCAAGGCCGCGTCCTCCGTCGGGAATTGGCCGACCGCCTGGCCTATGAGGCGGCGCAACAGAAGCTCGCGGCCGTTGAGGGGGCCGTGTATGGGAGAGCAGCCGAAACCGCTACGCTGGAGCTCTCACCGCTCTGGACTGCAACGCACGAGCGCTTGAATTTATACCATCGAATCGCTACCAAGCAAGCGCAGGAAAGCTTTAGGCGGGCGCAGGCCGCAATGATTACAGGATTTGCCATTGTTGCCGCGAGTGTCATCCTGTCACTCCTGAGCCGTAGCGTTGCCGCAAGCATTGCTACAGGAATTCTCGGAGCCGTGGCTGCCGCGCTCAGCGGATTCATCAGCCACACCTTTATTCGTTCGCAAGAGTCTGCGGCCCAGCACCTTCGAGCCTATTTCCTACAGCCACTTGAGTTTTCAAGATATTTGGTAGCGGAACGCCTGCTTAACACCCTTAAAGATGACCAGAAGGCGGAAGGAATTCTTGCGATCGTCCAAGGAATTGCAAAGTTTTCGGCTATTGGCGGAGACACCCGGATAACCGAGGACGAGCCTGACCAAAAGGTGGGTGCCTAGCGCGAGACTGTGTCCCAATCTTCTCGGGTCCGCCTGAATGGTTAGCTGGCGGAAGCCCACCAGGCGGCGGACTGGGCACCTACCAAGCCTCGTCGGAGTCCCACCAACACGCTTTCCAAGTCTGCCGGCACTGTCCGGCAACGGTTGGGACCGTTCGCCAACTGGGCCACAGCCACCATGCACCCTCTCGCGAACGTTCGCGCACCGCCACGAATGAGACTGCAACTGAGACGACAAGAAGCTCCGCACCAGCAGCCAGGTACGGCCAGCTGTAAGCGGCGTAGATGGTTGACAGGCGCCGCTAGGTGGGAATCAAGCTGTGTCGTTATCCGCTGCCTGCCCTCGACCATCGCTGCGCGTTGAGAGACCTTCATCCTGTAGACCACCTCGCAGCGCACGCCGGGCGTGACGGAGACTGCTTCGGACGCTTGCCGGAATGACCTGAAGCATCTCGGCAATCTCAGCGGGGGTGTACCCATCGAGGATTAAGAGAAGTATCTGCCGTTGTCGTATGGGGAGGCCGGCAACGAGACGGCGCACGTGGTCCTGTTCTAACGCGAGATCGATACTTTGCTGCGCAGTCCATTGATCTGGTTCCGGCACTTCTGCGAGAGGCTCTGCACGGTTCGCCCGGAAGTGTCGCGCCCACAGCCGAGAGGCAACCCTACGGACCCAAGCCCCGGGGTGCCGGATTGCATTCCAATGCTTGAACGCCTCAAACATGGCATCTTGGGCAATGTCAGCAGCCTCGGAGCGATTGACACCTCGCCAAACAAGAAAACTTACCAATTGAGCCATCTCCGTTCGATAGAACCTATCGAACT
>NZ_JBMDWU010000381.1:0-7294 GCF_048594385.1 Micromonospora sp.
GACCTCGCCGAGGGCGATGGTGGAGCCGTCCGGGCCGGGCGCGGTGGCCCGCAGCGTGACGGTGTCGCCGTCGGCGAGGAAGGTGCGGGTGTCGCCGCCGACGGTGACCGGTTCGGCCCCGCCCCAGGTCAGTTCCAGGAACGAGCCCACCTGGCCACGCTCGGGGCCGGAGACGGTGCCCGAGGCGTACAGGTCTCCGGTCCGCAGGGACGCGCCGTTGACGGTGAGGTGGGCCAGCTGCTGGGCGGGGGTCCAGTACATGCCGGCGAACGGCGGCTCGGTGACCCGCTCGCCGTTCCACTCGACCGCAAGCCGCAGGTCGAGGCCCAGATGCGGGGTCTGGCGCAGGTAGTCCTGCACCGGCGGGTCCTGCTCGGGGGCCGGCACGAACGCGTCGGCGAGGGCGTCCAGCGGGGTCACCCAGGCGGAGACGGAGGTGGCGAAGGACTTGCCGAGGAACGGCCCGAGCGGCTGGTATTCCCACGCCTGGATGTCCCGGGCCGACCAGTCGTTGACCAGCACCACCCCGAAGACGTGGTCGGCGAAGTCGCCGGTGGGCACCCGGTCGCCGAGCGCGCTCGGCACGCCGACCACGAAGCCCACCTCGGCCTCGATGTCGAGGCGTACGGACGGGCCGACGGTGGGGCCCTCGCCGGTGGCGCGCTGCCCGCTCGGGCGGACGACCGGGGTGCCGGAGACCACCACCGTGCCGGCCCGGCCGTGGTAGCCGATCGGCAGGTGCTTCCAGTTCGGCAGCAGCGGCGGCTGGCCGGGGCGGAAGATCTGCCCGACGTTGCCGGCGTGGTGCTCGGAGGAGTAGAAGTCGACGTAGTCGGCCACCTCGAACGGCAGCAGCAGCTCGACGGCGGCCAGCGGCACCAGCAGCGGCTCGACGGCACCCCGGTGCGTCGGGTCGGTGAGCAGTTCGACGAGGCGCTGCCGGACCGAGGTCCACTGCGGGCGGCCGAGCGCCATGAAGTCGTTGAGGGTGGGCCGGCGCAACGCCCCGGCGGCGAGGACCAGCCCGGCCTCCTCGGCTGCCGCCAGGTCGAACACCAGGTCGGCGACGCGTACGCCGATCCGGGGTGGCCGCCCGTCGTGCCGGAACACCCCGTACGGCAGGTTGGTCACCCCGTACGCCGAGCCGTCCGCGCCCGTCACCCAGCTCATCGGTCGAATCCCCCGTTCACCAGCCCCAGCCGGATCAGATCGGTCAGTGGTTCCCGCACGCTGCACGAGCCGAACCCGATCCACAGCGGACGGTCGTCGTCCCGGGCCGCCCGGACCGGTTCGACCACCCGCAGCGGGTCGGTGTCGGCGAGCAGCGCGGCGACCGCGTCCACCTCGGCGTCGCCGGCGGCGGCGAGGGTGGCGGCCAGCACGTTGCCGAAGCCGTGGTGGGTGAAGCCGGTCTCCGGGTCGATCTGGCGCAGCGCGTGGTGCAGCCCGGCGGTCAGCTTGAACGGCAGCGCCCGGTCCCGGCAGGCGCAGATCACCGCGGCCAGCTCGACGGGGGTGGGGAAGAGTTCGGCGGCCAGCCCGCCGGTGCGGAACTTCGCGGCGACCGGTTCGCCGGCCGCGCGGGCCTCGGCGAGGGTGTCCAGCGCGGCGGTGAGCCCGAAGGTCAGCGGCAGTTCGGCGTACCAGTCGAGGTCACCGTGCCCGGCGAGCACGCCGCGCAGCGCGGCCAGGCCCGGCTGGGGGTCCTCGCCGCGGCGGGCGACGGCCACCTCGACCTGCCGGACGGCGATGCCGGCGGCGGCGAGCCCGGCCAGCGCGGCGGGCACCCCGGCGACGCCGGTGTCGCCGATCAGCCCGGTCACCGTGCCCTCGGGCAGGCCGTCCGGCCCGCCGACGGCGGAGGCGGGCACCAGCAGCGGACCGACCAGGTCGGCGTACCAGGAGGTGCGGTGTCCGCGGTGCGCCGCGATGGCGTCGGGCAGCGACGCGCTGCCGGGCGGGAAGACGGCGGCGTCGTCGACGAGTCCGGCGAGGAGGCGGGGGACCTGCGTTGACACGAGACAAGAATCTACGGGACGCTGTCAAGGAACGGACAGCGACGTCCGGTTATCGGACGCCACCGGCCGGATATCGGGACAATACGGGAGGCGACATGCCGTACTACCGCAGCGTCGGCGAGGTTCCCCGCAAGCGGCACACCCAGTTCCGCCAGCCCGACGGCAGCCTCTACACCGAGGAGCTGATGGGTCAGGAGGGCTTCTCCGCCGACTCGTCCCTGCTCTACCACCGGCACCCGCCGACCGCGATCGTCGCCGCCGAGGAGTTCACCCCACCCGGGTACACCCGGCTGCCCAACCACCCGCTCAAGCCACGCCACCTGCAGACCCACAAGCTCGACGGCGCGGGGGCCGACCCGGTGCTCGGCCGGCGTCACCTGCTCGCCAACGACGACGTCCGGATCGGGTACGTGCTGGCCGATCGGCCGTCCCCGCTCTACCGCAACGCCACCGGCGACGAGTGCCTCTACGTCGAGGCGGGCACGCTGCGGCTGGAGTCCACCTTCGGCGCGCTCGACCTGGTCGCCGGCGACTACGCGGTGATCCCCACCTCGACGGTCCACCGGCTGGTGCCCACCGGCGACGCCCCGGTCCGGCTGCTCACCATCGAGGCCACCGGGCACATCGGCCCACCCAAGCGCTACCTGTCCGTACGCGGCCAGTTCCTGGAACACTCCCCCTACTGCGAGCGGGACGTCCGGGGGCCGGACGCGCCCCTGCTGGTCGACGGCACCGACGTGGAGGTGCTGGTCCGCCACCGGTCCCGGGCCACCGGCACCGCCTGGACCCGGCACGTCTACGCCCACCACCCGTTCGACGTGGTCGGCTGGGACGGCCACCAGTACCCGTGGGCGTTCTCCATCCACGACTTCGAGCCGATCACCGGTCGCCTGCACCAGCCGCCACCGGTGCACCAGACCTTCCAGGGCCCCAACTTCGTGATCTGCTCGTTCGTGCCCCGCAAGGTCGACTACCACCCGGACGCGATCCCGGTGCCGTACCACCACCACAACGTCGACTCCGACGAGATGCTCTTCTACACCGGCGGCAACTACGAGGCCCGGCGCGGCTCCGGCATCGGGCAGGGCTCGATCTCGCTGCACCCGTCCGGCTTCACCCACGGCCCGCAGCCCGGCGCGGCGGAACGCTCGATCGGCGTCGACTTCTTCGACGAACTGGCCGTCATGGTCGACACCTTCCGCCCCCTCGACCTCTGCGACGCCGCCGTCGAGTGCGAGGACCCGGGCTACGCCTGGACCTGGAACCGCCAGCCCTGACCCTCCGGGTGCCTCGATCGGTCGAGGTTCGGCGGCGGTTTCCCGGGCACGTCGGCTCGCCCAGCCGTCGTTGGTCGGAGGTGGGGCGCGAGGCTAGGAGACGCCCGCACGGGTGGCGGCGATCAGGGTCGCCGGCACCGCGAGGGCGATCGCGAGCACCAGCGGCCACGGGCTGCCCACCAGGGCGAACAGCAGGAGCAGGGCCGGCCCGGCCGGGACGGCGTACACGGCGAACGCCAACGCGCGGTCCTCGCGGCGCAGCGCCGGCAGGACCACCCGGCCCAGCTCGGGCACCCGCCGGGACAGCCGCCAGGCCAGCAGCGCGCCACCGGCCGCCGCCAGCACCGCCACCACCCGGCTCGCCCCCGCCCCGCCGGCGGCCAGGAACGCGAGCAGCAGGCTGGCGACCAGCGACCAGCCGCTGCCGATCAGGACGAGCCGACGCAGCCCGGCCCAGAGCGGCAGCTTCTCGGCCCGCGCCGGCTGCACCGGCGCCAACGCGGCCACCTGTTCCAGCGCCAGCACCCAGCGCCGCCGCTCCAACCGCAGCACCCCCGGGTCGTGCCGCGCCTCGGCCAGCTCCGGATCGAGCCGCAGCGCCTCCCGGTAGGCCCGCTCGGCCAGGTCGAACAACTCCAGCCGGCCGGCGACCAGGGCCAGCACCAGATGCGCCTGCGGCTCGTCGGGGGCCAACTCCACCCCACGCCAGGCCGCGTTCAGCGCCGGCTGGCCGTTGCGCGCCTCGGCCAGGATCGCCGCCGCGCTCCGCTGGGCGTACGCGTCACCCGGCCCGGCCGCCAGGATCCGATCGGCGGTACGCGCCGACTCGGCGTACTCCCCCAGGTCGGCGAGGGCGATGGCCCGGACGACCAGCGCGGCGGTCGGCACCCTCGCCTCCCCCGACGGGCCGGATTCGCCGGCCGGGGCGGGTGCACCGCCTGGGCCGGGAAAGGACGGCGTCCCCGGCTGGTCGGAGCCGAGAGGCGGTGCGGGCCGGTCCGGCGACGATCCGGACGGGTCGGGCAGGGTCGGAGGGCCCGCCTGCCCCGGCGCCGCCCATGATCCGGTAGGGCCGGCCGGTGCCGGCCCACCTGACCGGTCAGCCGGGCCCGAGGGAACAGCCGGCGCCGGAGGCGGCACAGGCGGCCCTGGCGGCACAGGCGGACCCGGGGGCACAGGCGGGTGCGGCGGTCCGGGGAGCGGTGGGGTGTCGGGGCGGGGTGGGGCGATCGCCGCGTCGGCGGCGGCGAGCGCCTCACCGGGGCGGCCGGCGGCGAGGTGCAGCCGGGCCAGCAGCGTCAGCGCGGCCGGGTCGGCGGGGGCCAGGGCGAGCGCGAAGCCCAGTTCCTCGGTGGCCTCGTCGTGGCGGCCCAACTCTGCCAGGAGCTGGGCCCGCTGCCGGTAACCGTCGAGGGGCGACTCGTCGTCGGTCATCGCGGCCCTACCCGGCCGACGCGTCGTAGACCAGGGCCACCGCGATGCCGGCGAGGCCCTCGCCCCGCCCGGTGAAGCCGAGGCCGTCGCTGGTGGCGGCGGTGACGGTGACCGGTGCGCCGACCGCCGCGGAGAGCACCTGCTGCGCCTCCTCGCGCCGTGGCCCGATCCGGGGCCGGTTGCCGACTACCTGCACCGAGACGTTGCCGATCGCGTACCCGGCGGCGCGGACCCGGCGGGCGGACTCGGTGAGCAGCGTGACCCCGGAGGCGGCGGCCCACTCCGGCTGGTCCACCCCGAAGTTCGCCCCGAGATCACCGAGCCCGGCGGCGGAGAGCAGCGCGTTGCAGGCGGCGTGGGCGACCACGTCGGCGTCGGAGTGCCCGGCCAGGCCGTCCTCGCCCGGCCAGTGCAGGCCGGCCAGCCAGCACGGCCGGCCGGCCGCGAAGGCGTGGATGTCGGTGCCGACGGCGACCCTGGGAACGATCATGGATCGAGGGTACGCGTCAGTGCCCGGCGGCCAGCAGGTGCTCGGCCAGGGTCAGGTCGAACGGGCGGGTGACCTTCAGCGCGTACTCGGAGCCGGGGACGCAGAACACCGGCACCCCCTGCTGCTCGACCAGGCCGGCGTCGTCGGTGAGCGGGTCACCGGCGGCGGCGTGCGCGGCGGCGAGCACTCCCCGGCGGAAACCCTGCGGGGTCTGCACGGCCCGCAGGGCAGACCTGTCGACGGTGGTGAGGACGACGCCGGCAGCGTCCACCCGCTTGATCGTGTCGCTGACGGGGAGCACCGGGATCACCGCGTCGTGCCCGGCCCGGACGGCTGCCGCCACCGCCTCGACGAGCGCGGGCGGGGTGAGCGCCCGCGCCGCGTCGTGCACCAGCACGATGTCGGGTCCGGACGGCACCGCTGCCAGCGCGTTCGCCACCGACGCCTGGCGTTCGGCACCGCCCGCCACCACCAGGACCGGGGCGACCGGGGTCAGCAACTGCCGGACGGCGTCGACCTCGGTGGCCGGCGCGGCGACGACGACGGTGTGCACCGACGGGGCGGCGGCGACCCGGCGTACCACGTGCACCAGCAGGGGTTCACCGCCGAGGAGCCGGAGCGCCTTGGGACCGCCCGGCCCGAGCCGTACGCCGGCACCGGCCGCAGGAACGAGGACCGCGACGTCACCGCGCGGATTGAGCTGCGCGGTCACGTCGCGGTCCTCGGGAATTCTTCGCTGCGGGGTGGGTACGACGATGCGGTGGGATCAGGCCTCGGTGAGGACCTTGTCGAGCAGCGTCTCCGCCTCGTCCTTGGTGCTCTTCTCAGCCAGCGCGACCTCGCCGACGAGAATGTCGCGGGCCTTGGCGAGCATGCGCTTCTCACCCGCCGACAGGCCCCGCTCCCGCTCCCGACGCCACAGGTCGCGGACGACCTCGGCGACCTTCAGCGGGTTGCCGGAGGCCAGCTTCTCCAGATTCGCCTTGTAACGCCGCGACCAGTTGGTCGGCTCCTCGGTGTGCGGTGCACGGAGCACGTCGAAGACCTTTCCCAGGCCCTCTTCGCCGACCACCTCACGCACACCCACGATCTCGGCGTTCTCGGCCGGCACCCGGACCGTCAGGTCACCCTGCGCGACCCTCAGGACGAGGTACTGCTTGGGTTCGCCCTTGATGACCCGAGTCTCGATTGCCTCGATGAGTGCGGCCCCGTGGTGGGGGTAAACAACGGTCTCGCCGACGCTGAAAACCATAGGTTCGAAACCCCTTTCGCTGTGTCTAGGGTAACACGCTCAGGCACCAATGTCCCGCTGCCGTCCTGACCGTTGGCGCAGCTCAGGGGCCCTGTGAGAGGCGTTGCTTCGGCTTGACAGGCGGCCAAACCAGTGGTTCAAACACGCTCCGTGAGCAGCGGATGACAACCCGGTACGGGTGATCGGAGCGCGGATTTCTCCAGCTGTGCGCTTCTCCCATGGTAGCCCGGCGGCGCTCCGGCCGCCCAGGTCTGGCGGCAGGAGGGTCCGTGCGGGACGCTGGAGGGGTACCGCACCCGCTCGCCGCACCGCTGACCCGGGGGGTCCGATGGGCATGCCCGACGCCGAGGGACACGGACTGCCCGACCTGCCACCGGAGTGGGGGCGGGTGGTGGTGCCGGACGACGCGTCGGCGCTCGCCGAGGAGGCCGCCCAGCTCCGCCGCGAGCTGCGCCGGCAGGCCCGGTCCGGCCGGTGGCGACGCCGGCTGGGGTTGACCGCGCGCCCCGACGGGCGGCCACCGCTCGGGCTACCCCTGCTGATACTCCTGGTGGCCGTGCTCACCACCACCGTCGGTCTGGTCACCGTCACCTGGCCCCGGTCGTCCCGGGGGACCGAACGACCCACCGTCCTGCCGCAGACGGGCACATCGGTGCCACTGGTCGGGCGGTCGCTGCCCGCACTGGACCTGGTCGACGTCGCCCAGCGGCCGGTCCCGCGGCGCCGCCTGCTGCCCCCGCTGATCATCCTGGTCGACCGCGGTGCCAGCGCCGAACCCGTGGCCGCCGCCGCCCGCGCCGCCCCCGACGGGGTGCAGGGGGTG
>NZ_JBMDWU010000382.1:0-7872 GCF_048594385.1 Micromonospora sp.
GCGGCCCCGCCCGGGCGGCCGGCCGGGCGGCGCCCCCCCCCGCCCCGCCGCCGGGGGCCACGCCGGCGCCCACCGACCGGCGGGCCGGCACGGGCGTCACCGGGGCCAGCGCGGTGAGGACGTCCGGCAGCCCGCCGACGCCGGCCGCCGCCCGCAGCGCCGCCGGCGCGAACGCCGCCGCGACCACGACCGGCGGGAGGTACCCGCCGGCACCGGCCACGGCGGACCCCGGGTACGCGAGCGCCTCGTCGAGCAGTCCCAACGCGTCCGGCGCGGCCATCGGGGTGATGCCGATCCGGGCCAGCCGGGCCCGGTCCGCCGCGCCCAGCTCGCCGGCCATGCCGCCGGTGCCCCACAGTCCCCAGCCGACGGCCAGGCCGGGCAGGCCCTCGGCACGACGCTGCCCGGCCAGCGCCTCCAGGAAGCCGTTGGCCGCCGCGTAGTTGGCCTGCCCGGCGGTCCCGACGGTGGCCGCCACCGACGAGAACAACACGAACGCGGACAGGCGTCGGCCCCGGGTGAGTTCGTGCAGGTTCCACGCACCCTGGGCCTTCGGGCGGAGCACGGCGGCACAGCGCTGCGCGGTCAGCCCGGTCAGCACCCCGTCGTCGAGCACACCGGCGGCGTGGAAGACCGCACCCGGCCGGTACGTGTCGAGCACCTCGGCCAGCCGCTGCCGGTCGGCGACGTCGCAGGCGACGACGGTGGCGGTGGCTCCGGCGGCGGTCAGGTCGGCGAGCAGTTCCTCCGCGCCGGGAGCCGCGGCCCCCCGCCGGGCGGTCAGCACCAGCCGGCGGACGCCCCGTGCGACGAGGTGGCGGGCGAGCACGCCGCCCACCGCGCCCGTCGCGCCCGTGATCAGCACGGGGCCGTCCGCGTCGAGCCGGTCGCCCGTGGTGGTTCCCGGGTCCGGCGGGCTAACGGCGGGGTCCACCCCGTCCGGCGCGGTCCGCGCCGGACGGGGAAGCGGGGTGAGCCGGGGGGCGAGGGCGACGCCGTCGCGCAGGGCCAGCCGGGGGTCCCGGGCGGCCAGTGCCATCGGCAGGGCGGTGATCGAGGCCGGCGTGCCGTCCACGTCGATCACCGTGATCCGGCCGGGGTTCTCGCTCTGCGCGCTGCCGAGCATCGCCCACACCGCGGCCATGGCCGGGTCGGGCGTCTCTCCCGGCCGCGCGGCGACCGCCAGCTCGGTGAGCACGACCAGACCAACGTCGGCCAGCAGGTCGTCGGCCAACCACTGCTGCAACAGCTCCAGCGTGTCGGCGACCGCCCGCTCGGCGGCCACCGGCGGCGGCAGCTCGGCCATCGCCCGGCTCGTGGCGATCGAGGAGACGGCGTCGACCACGATCACCGACGGCGGCGGGGTCCCGGTCGACACCGCCTCGTGCACGGCCGTCATGTCGACGAAGAGGGCGGCCGGGCCGAGCAGCTCCGCCGCCGAATCGGCCAGCACCCGGCCGTCGTCGAGCACCGCCCACCGGGGGTGCGGGCTCGGGTCGACCGCCGGCAGCGTCACCGGGTGCCAGTCGACCCGGTACAGGTCACCGGCCGGCCCGTCCTCCGGCAGGTACGGCCGCAGGGCCAGCTCCGCGATGTCGGCGATCGGCGCACCCGCCGGATCGACCAACGACACGGAGACGGTGCCGGCCCCGGGCCCCGGCGCGAGCCGCACCCGGGCGCTGGTCGCGCCGCTGGCGTGCAGGGCGAAACCGGCGACGGTGAACGGCAGGTGCAGCCGGTCGGTCGTGGGGACGCCGAACGCGACGGCGCGCAGCGCCGCGTCGAGCAGCGCCGGGTGCAGACCGAAGCCGGCCGCGTCGGACGGCACCGGGTCGGGCAGGGCCACCTCGGCGTAGTGGACGTCACCGACCCGCCAGAGCGCCCGTACGCCGTCGAAGGCCGGGCCGATCGCCAGGCCGGCGGCGGCCAGGTCGACGTGCAGGGCGGTCGGATCCACCGGTGACGCCCCGCGCGGCGGCCACGGCTCGCCCCCGGGCCAGCCAGCGGGCACCGACACCTCGGCGCTGAGCAGGCCGTCGGCGTTGAGCCGCCACGGCAGCGACCGGTCCTGCGGCTGGGTGTGCACGGTGAAGGCGCGGCGACCCGACCCGTCGGCCGGCCGGACGGTGACCTGGAGCCGGACGGCCTCCTGCGCCGCCAGCACGATCGGCGCCCGGAAGGTGAGTTCGTCGACCCGCCCGCAGCCGACCTGGTCACCCGCGCGCACGGCCAGATCGGCGATCGCCGCGCCGGGCAACGTGACCACCCCGCCGACCGCGTGGTCGGCCAGCCACGGCTGGTCGGCCACCGACAGTCGACCGGTGAGCAGTTCCCCCGCGCCGTCGGCCAACTCGACCACGGCACCGAGCAGGGGGTGGTCCGCCGCGTCCTGGCCGGCGGCGCGGGTGTCCCCGGCCGGGGCGGGGGCGTCGAGCCAGTGCCGGGTGGCCTGGAACGGGTAGGTGGGCAGGGCGACCAGCCGGCCGGCCGGGTTGCGGGCGGCCAGCACGGCCGCCGGGTCGGGGTGCTCGGCGTTGGCCAGCACGGTCGCCACGGTCGTCGCGAAGGTGTCCTGCTCCGGCTGGCCGGTCCGCAACGCGGCCACCGTCACCGGTGCCGGTTCCGCGCCGCCGATGCTGCCCTGCACCATGGCGGCGAGCACCGGGTCCGGTCCCAGCTCGACGAAGAGCCGGACCCCGTCGGCGTGCAGGGTACGGACCCCCTCGTGGAACCGGACCGTGCCCCGCAGGTGACGCGCCCAGTAGTCGGGGGAGGTCAGTTCCTCGGTGGTGGCCGTCCGACCGGTGACGTTGGAGACGATCGGGATCTCCGGCTCGTGGAAGGTCAACGCGCCGGCGAGGTCCACGAACTCCGCCAGCACACCGTCCATGTGCGCGGAGTGGAAGGCGTGGCTGACGCGCAGCCGCCGGGTGCCGATCCCGTCGGCCCGGCACCGCTCGACGACCCGCTGCGCCGCGTCGGCGTCACCGGAGACGACCACCGACTCCGGGCCGTTGATCCCGGCGATGCTCAACCGGTCGGCGTCCGGCCCGAGCAGGGCGGTCACGGTGGGCTCGTCGGCCCGGATCGAGACCATCGCCCCGCCCTCGGGGGCCGACTCCATCAGCCGGCCACGGGCGGCCACCAGCCGGCAGGCGTCGGGCAGGGTGAGCACCCCGGCCACGTGCGCGGCGACGACCTCGCCGATCGAGTGGCCGATCAGCCGGTCGGCGACGACGCCGGCCCGCTCGACCAGCCGGTAGAGCGCGGTCTGCACGGCGAACAGGGCGGCCTGGGTGTAGCGGGTCCGGTCGAGCAGCGTGGCGTCGGCCGAGCCGGGCGCGGCGAAGACGACCTCCCGCAGGGGACGGTCCAGGTGCGGGTCTAGGTGGGCGCAGACCTCGTCGAAGGCCGCCGCGAAGACGGGTTCGGTGGCGTACAGCTCGGCACCCATGCCGGGACGCTGGCTGCCCTGCCCGGTGAACATCAGGGCAAGCCCGCCGGGCGCGCCGCGCCCGGTGACGACGCCACCGGCCACGCCCCCGTCGGCGAGCGCCGACAGGCCGGCCAGCAGGCCGTCGCGGTCCCGGCAGACCAGCACCGCGCGGTGCGCGAACACCGCCCGCCGACCCAGGGTGTACGCCGTGTCGGCGAGCGCCCGCCGGCCGTCCGGGCCGGTCTCCCCGGCCGGCGGTCCGGCCAGGGCGTCGGCGAGTCGGCGGGCCTGCCCGCGCAGCGCCTCGACGGTACGCGCCGAGAGGGGGACAACGACCGGGGTGGCCCCGGCGACGCCGTCGTCCGTACCCGGGTCACCGCCGGAACGCCCCTGAGCCGGGTCGGGGGACGACGGGGTGCCCGGGTCGTCGCCGCCGGGGCGTCCGGCCGGGGCGGGAGCTTCGACGATGACGTGGGCGTTGGTGCCGCTGATGCCGAACGACGAGACGCCCGCCCGGCGGGGACGGTCGGCCGCCCCGGCCCATTCCCGGGCCTCGTCGAGCAGGCGGACCGCACCGGCCGACCAGTCGACGTGCGGCGTCGGCTCCTGAACGTGCAGGGTGCGCGGGAGGATGCCGTGGCGCATCGCGAGCACCATCTTGATCACACCGCCCACCCCGGCGGCGGCCTGCGCGTGGCCGATGTTGGACTTCAGCGAGCCGAGCCACAGCGGGGTCTGTGGGGAGCGTCCGGCGCCGTAGGTGGCGATGAGGGCCTCGGCCTCGATCGGGTCGCCGCGCCGGGTGCCGGTGCCGTGGGCCTCCACCGCGTCGACGTCGACGCCGGTGAGCCCGGCCGAGGCGAGCGCCTGCCTGATCACCGCGCGCTGGGCCGTCCCGTTCGGCGCGGTCATCCCGTTGCTGGCCCCGTCCTGGTTGACGGCGGAACCGCTGAGCACCGCGAGCACCTCGTGCCCGTTGCGTTCGGCGTCGGAGAGCCGTTCGAGCAGCAGCAGACCGACCCCCTCGGCCCAGCCGGTGCCCGTCGCCGACGACGAGAAGGCCCGGCACCGGCCGTCGGCGGAGAGCGCGCCCTGCCTGCTGAACTCGATGAACGTCTTCGGGGTGGCCATCACGGTGACGCCACCGGCGAGGGCCATCGTGCACTCGCCCCGGCGCAGGGCCTGCGCGGCCAGGTGCACCGACACCAGCGACGAGGAGCAGGCCGTGTCGACGGTGACCGCCGGTCCCTCCAGCCCGAAGGTGTACGCGATGCGTCCGGAGGCGACACTGCCGGCGCTGCCGTTGTAGAGGTAGCCCTCGGCGGATTCGGGGGCGGCGGCCAGCCGGGCACCGTAGTCGCCGTACATCACCCCGACGAACACGCCGGTACGGCTGCCACGCAGGGTGGCCGACGGCAGGCCGGCCCGTTCGAACGTCTCCCAGGCGGTCTGGAGCAGCAGCCGTTGCTGGGGGTCCATCGCGGCGGCCTCGCGGGGGTTGATGCCGAAGAAGTCGGCGTCGAACCGGTCGGCGTCGTAGAGGAAGCCGCCCTGGTCGGCGTGGCTGGTGCCGGGCCCGTCCGAGCCGGTGTCGACCAGGCCGGACATGTCCCAGCCCCGGTTGCGGGGGAACCCGCCCACCGCGTCCACGCCGTCGGCGACGAGCCGCCACAACTGCTCCGGGGACTCGACACCGCCCGGGTAGCGGCAGCCCATCGCCACGATCGCGATCGGCTCGTCGGCCGGCCCGACCGTCGGGGCGACCGGCGTCGGGGCGGGACCGGTGCCGCCGGAGACCCGCTGCTCGAGGTGCTCGGCGAGGGCGGCCGGGGTGGGGTGGTCGAAGACGAGGGTGACCGGCAGGGTGATCCCGGTGGCGGCCCCGATCCGGTTGCGCAGCTCGACCGCGCTCAGCGAGTCGAAGCCGAAGTCCTTGAAGGTACGGTCGGCCTCCATCGTCCCGGCCGGGTCGTGCCCGAGGACGGTGAGGACCGCGCCGCGCAGGAGTTCGGTGACCGCCTCCCGACGCCGGGCCGCGGGGAGCGCCGCCATCCGCCGCTCCCAGGACTGCCCGGTGTCGACGCCGGCAGTCGCCCGCACCCGACGTGGGGCGACCCGGACCAGGTCCCCGAACAGGGCGGGCAACAGCTCGGCGGTGGCCTTCGCGCGGAGCGCGGCCTCATCCAGCCGGGCCGCGACCACCGTCGCCGGGCGCGGCTGCGCTGCGGTGGGGTCGTCGGCCCGGACCGCCTCGAACAGCGCCAGGCCGGCCGCCTCGTCCAGCGCGCCGATCCCGTCGCGGCCCAGCCGGCTCAGGTCGGCCCGGCTGAGGTGGGCGGTCATGCCGGACGCCGTGGCCCACAGGCCCCAGGCGATGCTGGTGGCGGGCAGGCCGTGGGCGCGTCGGTGCGCGGCCAGACCGTCCAGGAAGCCGTTGGCCGCGGTGTAGTTGGCCTGCCCGGCGTTGCCCAGCGTGGCGGTCACCGACGAGAAGAGCACGAACTCGGCCAGGTCGAGGTCGCGGGTCAACTCGTGCAGGTGCCACGCCGCGGTCTTCGGCCGCAGGACGGCGTCGAGCTGCTCGGGGCGCAGCGAGGTGAACAGGCCGTCGTCGAGCACCCCGGCGGCGTGCAGCACGGCGGTGAGCGGGTGCGCGGCGGGAATCGCGTCAAGCAGCCGGGCGAGCTGCGACCTGTCGGTCACGTCGCAGGCCGCCACCTCCACCCGGGCGTCGAGGTCGCCCAGCGCGGCGGTCAGTTCGGCCATCCCGGGCGCGTCGGCACCGCGCCGGGCGACGAGCAGCAGCCGCTGGGTGGGATACCGGGCGGCCAGGTGGCGGGCGAAGACCCCGCCGAGCACCCCGGAGGCGCCGGTGATCAGAACGGTGCCGTCGGTGCGCGTCGCCACGGTCGGCGTCGTGCCGCCGGGCGGGGCGACCGGGGTCAGCCGGGGCCGGTGGTCGACGCCCGCCCGGATGGCGACCTGCGGCTCGGTGCCGCGCGCCGCGACGTCGACGGCGGCCCGGGAGCGCCCGTCGTCGTCCAGGTCGATCAGCACGATCCGGTCCGGGTGCTCGAGCTGGGCGGTACGCAGCAGTCCCCACACGGCGGCGGCGGCCGGGTCGACGTCCTCGCCGGGCCGGACCGCAACCCCGCCCCGGGTCAGCACGACCAGCTTCGACGGGTGGGTCCGGTCCGGCGACCCGCCGGCGTCGGCCCCGGTCAGCCAGTGGGTGACCTCGGCGTGGACCCCGTGCACGACCGACCGGGTGGCCTCGGCGACGTCACCGTCGGTGGGGTCGACGCCCCGGCCGGTCAGGTCCAGCACCTGCTGGTCGGACGCGTCCGCCGGGTCTGCGCCGGCGACGCCCCGCCCGCCCGCGGGGGACCAGGTGATGGCGTACAGGCCGCCGTCGGTGGCGGGGCCGCGCAGGTCGCCGGAGAGGGGCCGCATCGCGAGGCTGTCCACGGTGGCCAGTGCGGCGCCGGTCGGGTCGGTGACGACCAGGTGCAGGACACCGGGCGCGGTCCGGGTGAGCTGGACCCGGGCCGACGTGGCAGCCGTCCGGTGCAACGCGACGCCGGACCAGGCGAAGGGCAGTTCGACGGGTGCGTCGGGGGCCTGCGGGTCGGTCAGGCCGGCGTGCAGGGCGGCGTCGAGCAGTGCCGGGTGGATGGCGAAGGCGGTGACCCCGGCGTGCTGGTCGGCAGCGAGCGCCACCTCGGCGAAGACCTGGTTCCCCCGACGCCAGGCGGCCTGCACGCCCTGGAAGGCCGGGCCGTAGTGGTAGCCCCGCGCGGCCAGGTCGGGGTAGAGGTCGGCGCAGTCGATGGGCTCCGCGTCGGCCGGCGGCCAGGTGTCGGCCAGGCCCTCGGCCGGCGCGCGGTCGGCGCTGTCGGAGAGGACACCGACGGCGCAGGTCGTCCAGGCCGTCCCGGCAGGGCCGCTGCGGGCGAAGAGGGAGACGGGCCGGCGACCGGCGTCGTCCGCGGCGTCGACCACGGCACGCAGTTGCGTGGACCCGGTGGTCAGGACGAGCGGCTGGTGCAGGGTCAGCTCGTCGACGTGGTCGCAGCCGACCTCGTCGCCGGCGCGCAGCGCCATGTCGAGGAAGGCCGTGCCGGGCAGGACGACCGTGTCGCCGACGGCGTGGTCACGCAGCCACGGCTGGCCGGTCAGGGACACCCGGCCGGTCAGCACCACCCCGCCCGAGCCGGGCAGCTCCGTCGCGGCGTCCAGCAGCGCGTGGCCGGTGCGGGTCGCGTCGTCGCCGGTGTTGCGGGGTGCCTCCAACCAGTACCGCTCACCCTGGAACGCATACGTCGGCACCTCCACCAACCGACCCGAACCCACCACCCCACGCCAATCAACCCCCACCCCCCCCCCCCACCCCGCACCCCAAGCCACCAACCCCCCCACGCCACGCCACTCCCCCC
>NZ_JBMDWU010000383.1:0-4540 GCF_048594385.1 Micromonospora sp.
GCCACCGGCAACGCCGACGCAACGTTCGTGCTGGAGTGACCGCCGCCCCCCGGGCCCGCCGCACCCCGACCGCCCCGCGGGGCCGGCCCCGCGGGTCCGGCCGGCGGGGCGGGCGGAGCGGGCCCCCCCCGGGGCGCCCCGGCGGCCGGGTCCACGGTGGACGATCCGGCGGGCGGGGCGTCCGGGTGGTGAATCCGCTACGCCAGGGTGATCAGGTAGGGACGGAGCGCTACCCGGTCTTCGCCTATAGTGGCGTCCATGCCTAGCCGAGCTGTGATGTCGGTCGATGAGGCGCGGGCCTGGCTCGCCGAGGTCATCTCCGGCGCCGAGCGCCTGCGCCTGGAGTCGGTCGACGACGACCGGGTCGTCTCGGTGACCGGCCCCGACTGCCTCGAACTGCGCCTCGACGGCACGATCTCCGGGCCGGCCATGTTCTGGGCGATGGACCTGACCGGCTTCGTCGCGGTGACCGTGCTGATCGGCCCGACACCGGCGATGGTGCTGGCGCACAGCAGCATCAGCTTCCTCGCACCCGCCGAGCCGGGAGAGCTGCGGGTCACCGCCGAGGTGATCAAGCTGGCCAGCCGGTCGGCGGTGGTGGACGCCCGCGCCAGCGACCGCCGGGGCACGCTGGTGGCCGCGTCCACCCTGCACTTCGCGCTGCCGTCGCGGGCCACCCGGGCGGCCCTGCGCGCCGAGCAGGCCGTCCGGGCCGGTAGCTGACCCACCGGCCGGCCGGTTCATCCGGCGGCGGGGACGCCGGGCCGCTCAGTCCGGGCGGTCCACCACGTGGGTGCGCCGCTGCCACGGGTAGGTCGGCAGCGGAGCCACCACCCGGCCTTTCGGCATCGGCAGCGGATCGTCCGCGCCGAGCACCCGCACGTCCGGGTGGTCCGTGCCGGCGGCCACCGCGGTCAGCGCCTCGGCCGCCTGCGTCGGGCCGGACGCCCGCACCCACACCGCGTGCGCCAGCCGGGTCCGCCCCCCTGCGGCGGTGCCGGCGAACGCCGGGAAGTCCGCCGCCGGCAGACCGGCCAACCGGTCGGCGTAGCGGCGGGCCAACTCGGCGAGCGCCGGCCCGGTGGCCGCCGACACCGGGAACCCGTCCACCGGCGGCGGCACGGCCGGCGGCACCGGCGGGGCGGGCGACAGCACCGCGAAGGCGTTCGTGCCGCTCATCCCGTACGAGCTGGTCGACGCGCAGGCCCCGAACCGGTCATCCCAGTCGACCGGGGCGACCGGGATCTCGATGCCGGTGCCGGTGAGGTCGATGCGTGGGTTGAGGGTGCGGAAGTTGGCCTGCGGGGCGATGGTGCGGCGCTGGAGGCAGAGCACCGCCTTCACCAGCCCGAGCACCCCGGCGGCGGACTCGGTGTGGCCGATGTTGCCCTTCACCGAACCCACGTGCAGCGGCGGGCCGTCGGCGCGGCCCAGCGCCGCCGCGACCGCCGACATCTCGGCCGGGTCACCCAGCGGGGTCCCGGTGCCGTGCGCCTCGTGGTAGCCGATCTCACCGGGGGTGATCCCGGCGGCGGCCAGCACCGCGTCGATCAGCCCCGCCTGGGCCGACACGTTCGGCGTGGTGAACGTCGGCGTCCGGCCGTCGTGGTTGATCCCGGTGCCGCGCAGCACCGCGAGCACCCGGTCACCGTCGCGCTGCGCGTCTGCCAGCCGCTTGAGCAGCAGCATCGCGCAGCCCTCACCCCTGACGAACCCGTTGGCGTCGGCGTCGAACGGACGCGACCGGCCGTCCGGCGACAACGCACCGGTCTGCGCCACCGACCGGGTGGTGCTCGGGGCGAGGATCAGGTTGACCCCGCCGGCGACCGCCGCGTCACAGTCACCCGCCGAAAGTGCCCGCGCCGCCGTGTGCACCGCCACCAGCGACGACGAGCAGGCCGTGTCCAGCGCGAACACCGGCCCCCGCAACCCCAGGGTGTACGCGACCCGCCCGGCGGTGAAGCTGTGCCCGTTGCCGATCGTCCAATACGAGTTCGGGTCCCCGGTCAGCCACTGCCGGTAGTCCCGGCCGGTCACCCCGACGAAGACCCCGGTGCCGCCGGCCACGGTGGCGACCGGGATCGCGGCGTCCTCGAACGCCTCCCACACCACCTCCAGCAGCAGCCGGTGCTGCGGGTCGAGGACCCGGGCCTCCCGGGGCGAGATGCCGAAGAACTTCGCGTCGAAGTCGAACACGGCGTCGAGGTAGCCGCCCCGGGTGACCATGCCGTCCCACTGCGTGCCGAACCCGGCCCGGCGGTCGTCGGGCAGCTCGCCGGTGAGGTCCCGGCCGGCGAGGAGCGCCGACCAGTACGCGTCGGGGCTCGACACCCCGCCGGGCGCGCGGACCGCCATCCCGACGACCGCGATCGGGGTGGGCACTACAGCACCCGGCGCATCCAGCCGTGGGGGTCGTCAGCCCGGCCGGTCTGGATGTCGAGCAGCCGCTCCCGGAACTGCTGGGTGTACTTGCCCGGCGCCCCGTCACCGATGGTGAGGGCGAAGTCGTCGCTCTTGAGCCCGACGATCGGCGTGATCACCGCCGCCGTACCGGCCGCGAACGCCTCGGTCATCGTTCCGTCGGCGAACCCGGTGCGCATCTCGTCCAGGTCGATGGTGCGCTGCACCGGCTCCAGCCCGTGCTCGGCGGCGAGGGTCAACACACTGTCGCGGGTCACCCCGTCGAGGATGGTGCCCAGGCCGGGGGTGAGCAGCTGGTGGTCGCGGGTGACGAAGAAGACGTTCATGGTGCCCGACTCGTCGATGCTGCGCCGCCCCTCGCCGCCCAGGTAGAGCACCTGCTCGCAGCCGTGGCCGAGGGCCTCCCGCTGCGGGGCGAGGCTGGCCGCGTAGTTGCCGCCGCACTTGGCCGCGCCGGTGCCACCGATCGAGGCCCGGCTGTAGGTGGTGCTGACCCAGAGCGTGACGCCGGTGACCCCGTTGGGGAAGTACGACCCGGCCGGGCAGGCCAGCACGCAGTAGGTGACGTGCTGGGCGGGACGCACCCCGAGGAACGCCTCCGAGGCGAACATGAACGGGCGCAGGTAGAGGCTCTGCTCACCGCCGTACGGCGGCACCCACGCCTCGTCGGCGCGGACCAGCGCGGCCACGCTCTCGACGAAGGTCTCCTCGTCCAGCTCCGGCAGGACCATCCGGCGGGCCGACGCGGCGAACCGGCGCGCGTTGAGCTCCGGGCGGAACAGCCAGATGCTGCCGTCGGCGTGCCGGAACGCCTTGAGCCCTTCGAGGATCTCCTGCGCGTAGTGCAGGACCGCCGCGCCGGGGTGCATGGTGAACGGCTCCAGCGCGCCCACCCGGTGGTCGTGCCAGCCGGCGTCGCCCCACCACACGGCGGTGGCCATGTGGTCGGTGAAGTAGCGGCCGAAACCCGGGTCGGCGAGGATCTCCTCCCGGGTCTGCGGCGGGGTGGGGTGGTCGGTGGGGATCAGCGGGAACTGCGCGGTCATCCGGACTCTCCTCGCGACGGGGTATCGGTGAACACGACGACGCAGTTCTGCCCGCCGAAGCCGAAGGCGTTGGTGAGCGCCACCCGCACCGGCGTCTCCCGGGCCTGGTGGGGCACGTAGTCCAGGTCGCAGTCGGGATCGGGCTGGTGCAGGTTGACCGTCGGCGGGACGACGCCCTCGCGGATCGCCAGGGCGCACACCATCGCGCCGAGGGCGCCCGCCGCGCCGATCAGGTGCCCGAGCATCGACTTGGGCGCGCTGACGGCGACCCGGTCGGCCGCTGCCCCGAGGGCCGCCCGGATGGCGACCGTCTCGGTCAGGTCGTTGGCCTTCGTCGAGGTGCCGTGGGCGCAGATGTAGTCGACCGCGTCGGGGCGGACCCCGGACCGGTCGAGCGCCTGCCGGATCGCCTCGGCGGCGAACACCCCGCCGGGACGGGGGGCGCTGACGTGGAAGGCGTCGCTGGTCAGCGCGCCACCGGCGACGGTCGCGTACGGGGTGGCACCCCGGCGACGGGCGTGCGCGGCGGACTCCAGCACCAGGATCACCGCCCCCTCGCCGAAGACGAAGCCGTCCCGGTCGGCGGCGAAGGGCCGGCTCGCGCCGGTCGGGTCGTCGTTGCGCTGGGACATCGCCCCCATGCTCACCAGGCCGGCGAACATGGCCGGGGTGATCGCCGCGTCGGTGCCGCCGCAGATGACCACGTCGGCCTCCCCGGACAGGATCAACCGGCGGGCGTCGAGCAGCGCGTACGCGCCACTGGCGCAGGCCAGCGCGCTGGCGTTGACCGGCCCGTGCGCACCCACCTCGATGGCCACCTCGCACGCCGGCATGTTGGTCAGCGACGACGGCACGAAGTGCGACAGGGGCGCCGTCGGGTCGGGGGCGAGCAGCCCGCGTACGGTGGCCTCGACGGTGTCGAAGCCGGCGACCGCGGCGTTGACCACCACGCCGACCCGGGCGGCGTTGCCGGCGTCGACGGTGAGCCCGGCGTCGGCGACCGCCGCGCGCGAGGCGGCCACCGCGAACAGGCTGAACCGGGCCATACGCCGCCGTTGCTTGCCGGTGTAGTG
>NZ_JBMDWU010000384.1:0-9949 GCF_048594385.1 Micromonospora sp.
GGCGGCGGCGGCCTCGAGCACGGCCGGCTCGGCCAGGCCGGTCAGCCGGGGCGCGATGACCGCCAGGGGGAGCGCGGCGCGGTCCAGCCGGGCCAACGACTCGGCGGCGGCGGGGCCGCGCAGCGCGAACCGGGAGCGGAACCGACGGGCCTCGGCCAGCACGCCGGGGCCCACCGGGAGGCGTTCGACGGCGGCGACCAGCCGGGCCCGGGAACGGGCGGCGGCCTCGGCCGGGTCGAGGGCGGGGGGCACCGGGCGGGCCGCGAACGCCCGCAGGTCGATCCAGCGCCAGGCGGCCAGCGCGACGGCACTGCCCGCCGCGCCCGCCCAGGCCGCGTCGGGCAACCCCAGCCCGGCGTACGGGGTCAGCACCGCCGCCGCGCCGGTGAGCCCACCGGCCAGGACGCTCCACCGGCGGGCGGAGCGCCGCAGCCGGCCCAGTCGACGGAAGTGTCGCGTTCGCTCGTCGGCCACCCGTACCTCCTCGTGCCGGCGGTCAGCCGGCGGTGGTGTCCCCCACGCCGCGGTCGCGGCTCATGCTGGCCCGGATCTCGTCCAGCCGGGCGGCGGCGGCCGGGTCGGCCGTCGGGGCGGCCGGCTGGGCCTGCTGCTGCGCCGACTGCTGCTCCTGCCGGCTGCCGAGCTGGTCGCCGGCCATGCTGGCCCGGATCTGCTCCAGCCGGGACGACCCGGCGCTGTCCAGCGTCGACTTCTGGATCTCCAGCATCCGTCCCTCGACGGAGTTGCCGGCCAGTTCGGCGCGGCCCATCGCGTTGGCGTAGCGGCGCTCGATGCGGTCCCGCACCTCGTCCAGCGAGGGGGTGTTGGCCGGTGCGGCCATCGACGACATCGATTCCAGCGATCGGGCCACGCTCTCCTGCATCTTGGCCTGTTCGAGCTGGCTGAGCAGCTTGGTGCGCTCGGCGAGCTTCTGCTGGAGGATCATGGAGTTGTTCTCGACCGCGCGGCGGGCCTGCGCGGCGGCCCCGATCGCCTGGTCGTGCAGGGTCTTGAGGTCCTCGGTGGCCTGCTCTGCGGAGACCAGCTGGGTGGCGAGCACCTGGGCGGACTGCTCGTAGCGGCCGGCCTCGGCCTCGTCGCCCTTGGCGCGGGCCTGGTCGGCGAGGACCAGCGCCTGCCGGGCGTTGCCCTGCAGCCGCTCGACCTCGGTCATCTGCCGGGAGAGTTTCATCTCCAGCTGCCGCTGGTTGCCGATCACCGCCGCCGCCTGCTGCACCAGCGCCTGGTGCTGACGCTGCGCGTCCTCGATGGCCTGCTGGATCTGCACCTTGGGATCGGCGTGCTCGTCGATCTTGGCACCGAACAGCGCCATCAGGTACTTCCAGCCCTTGACGAACGGGTTCGCCATCTCCGCGGTATCCCCTCAGTAGCGTCGCTGCGCCCCGGCCACACCCGGGACCGGGCGGGCCGCACGGCGCTCCCCCATCGTCGCAGGCGGACGCCAGCAGGGCCGTTCGTGACGCGGGGTGCTCCGGCGGCCTGCGATCAACACTACGCGGCGTCGGCCAGCCCGGCCACGGGACGGACGGCGGGTCAGGCGGCGCAGACCACGTCACGGTCGCTCGGGCGGACCCGGGCGCTGCGCAGGGTGGCCTTGAGGGGGGAATCCTGGCGGACCGAGACGGCGACCGCACCGTCGGTCGTCACCTGGCGCACGCCCCGACCGGTGGCCTTGCGCACCCCGGCGGCCGGACCGGCGGCGGCCGGCTCGTCCTGCACGGGCATGAGCACGCCCGGCAGCTGCTCGGCCAGCGCCACGGTGTCGCTCACCTCACGCAGCAACTCGGACAGGCGGGCGCCGAGCGCGTCGCAGATGGCGGCGAGCAGCGCGCTGGAGGGTTCCTTCTGGCCGCGCTCGATCTCGGAGAGGTAACCGAGGCTCACGTTGGCGGCGGTGGAGACCTCGCGCAGGGTGCGGTGCTGACCCTGGCGGCGCGCCCGAAGTGCGTCACCGATCACCCGGCGTAGCAGGACCATCGCACCTCCCCCTGACGGGATTTCACGCTCCGGGCGGATGGTCGCCCGCGCCGGACGCGGTGGACCGCGCCGCCGCCGACGCCGTACGCCGGAGCCTTCTCGCAACCGTACCCGTTGGTCGGCCCGGCGACATCCCACCCCGCCTGTCGGATCTGGACAACGCCGGTCAGCGCCGGCCCGCGCCGGCCGGGGGCACCACGGCCGCCGGTCCGGGGCGCGGGCCTGGCCCCGGCTCGGGAAACGCCCTGTGGATACGCGTCGCGAGCAGGCGTAACGCCTCGATCACCGCCGCCGCGCGGATGTGGTCGCGGCCCCCGTCGAGGTCGAGCCGGCGGACCACCGGGCCGCCCGGCCCGGCCACCGCGACATAGACCAGGCCGACCGGTCTGCCGTCCTGCGGCTCGGGACCGGCCACCCCGGTGGTCGACAGCCCCCAGTCGGCGGCGCAGCGCCGCCGGCCCCCCTCCGCCAGGGCGATGGCCACGTCCGGATCGACCGGTCCGCGTTCGGCCAGCAGATCCTCGGGTACGTCGGCCAGCCGCGCCTTTAGTTCCGTGGCGTAGGTCACCAGGCCGCCCCGGTAGACGGCGCTCACCCCGGCGATCTCCACGATCGCGGCGGCCAGCAGCCCGCCGGTCAGGGACTCGACGGTGGCCAGGGTCTGCTGCCGTTCGTGCAGGCTGTGCACCACGCCCGCCGCCGGGCTGCCTGCGGGTCGCTCGTGCTGCGCATCGGTGCCCATGTCGTCCTCCTTCCCCGAGGTCACCCTGCTACTCATCCCGGTCCGACCGATCGTCGGGTCCGCTGTCGCCCCGCCGGTGCGGCGGGCGCCCCGGGCCGGACAGCTCCCGCCCCGCCGGTGCCGGCGGGTGCCCCGGGCCGGTACCGGTGGGTCCGCTCCCGCCCCGCCGGGGTCAGCCGGTGAGGCCGGCGTCCCGGGCGAGCAGGGCGGCCTGGACCCGGTCGGCGACCCCGAGCTTGGCGAAGACGGCCGAGAGCTGGTTGCGGACCGTCTTCTCACTGAGCCCGAAGTGGCGGGCGATCCGGGCGTTGGTGTCACCGCCGGCCAACCTGCGCAGGATGTCCCGCTCGCGCGGGGTGAGCCGGTCGAACGGGGGCGGCAGCTCGACCGGCTGGCGGCGCAGGCTGGTCAGCACCTGTGGGCCGACCCGGGGACCGAGGACCAGTCCGCCGCCCGCCACCGTCCGCAGCGCGTCGACGATCACGTCCGGGTCGGTGTCCTTGAGCACGTAGCCCCGGGCACCGGCCCGCAGCGCCCGGCCGACCACGTCCTCGTCGTCGGTCATGGTCACCATCAGCACCCGGGTCTCCGGTCGGCCCTGGACGATCCGCCGGGTCGCCTCCACGCCGTCGCCGTCCGGCAGCGCCACGTCCATCGCGACCACCCCGACGGGTTCGGTCGACGCGATGCCGACCGCCTCGGCACAGGTGGCGGCCTCCAGCACGCCGTCGACCCAGGGCTCGCCCTCCAGCATCGTCCGCAGGCCCCGGCGGACCACCGGGTGGTCGTCCACGATCAGCACCCGCACCGCCCCGCCACGGGCCCCCTCTGCCGTCACTGCCCTCCCCCTCCCGCAGCACCGTCCGCCACCCAGGAGCCCTCGGTGATCAAGAGGTTCGCGTCATCCTCCGGGCGGATTCTGACGCAAACCTCTTGATCACCGTAAGCGGGCGGGGCGGGGGCGGAGGTGGGCGGGGTGGGAGACGGTGGGGTGGGGGGTAGGGGCAGGCGGACCCGGATCAAGGTGCCGTGCGGGTCCCGTTCGACGATGTCGCTGCCGCCGCCCAGCTCGGCGGCCCGTTCCCGGATCGAGTCCAGGCCGACACCGCCGGGTCGGCGGGCGACGATGCCCGTGCCGTCGTCGGACACCTCCACGACCAGCGCCCGGCCCCGGCGCACCACCACGTCGCAGCAGGTCGCCCCGGCGTGCCGGGCCGTGTTGGCGAGCGCCTCGCCGACGATCCGGTACGCCGCCACCTCCACCGCCGCCGGCAGCCCGTGCAGCGGGTCCGCCACGCTCAGCCGCACGGTGAGAGTCGGACCGTCGAAGCGCTGGCACTCGGCGCGCAGCGCCGACTCCAACCCCCGGTCCAGGGCCGCCGGGCGGAGCTGGTCGACCAGTTGGCGTACCTCGCCGGTGCAGGTGAGCAGGTCGTCGGCGAGCCCGTCGAGGATGCGGGCCAGCCGGGCCTGGTCGACGGCGGCGAGCTTACGGGCCGCGCGTACCTGCATCGACATGCCGGCCAGGGTCGGGCCGAGCCCGTCGTGCAGGTCCCGGCGCAGCCGGCGGCGCTCCTCCTCCCGGGCGGTGACCAGGCGTTCCCGGGAGTCGCGCAGGTCGCGGATCAGCCGGGCGGTAGCGGCGGCCACCGAGGCGTGCAGCGCGACGTCACTGAGCAGCCGCCGCTCCACCGGGGTGAACCGGGTGCCGGGTGCCCGGCGGGCCACCACCAGCCGTCCCACCCGCTCCCCGTGGGTCACCATGTCGAAGCGTTCCAGCTCGGTGGTGGCCCGGCCGTGCGCGGCGTGCACCCGGGCGGGCCGCCCGTCGTCGGGCTCCCCGCCGAGTTCCACCGCCACGTACGGCACCTGGAGCGAGCGGGCGATGGTGCCGGTCAGCAGCGGCAGCACCGCCTCCGGCTGGACCGTCCGCTCCAGCAGGTCACCGAGGCGGGCCAGCACCGCGTACGGCTCGTCGCGGTCGCCGTAGAGCAGCCGGTTCACCCCGCGCTGCACCCGCCGCCGCAGCGGTTCGAAGGTCACCGCGATCAGGCCGGTGGCCACCAGCGAGGCGTTCGAGGTGTCCCCGCGCAGCACCAGATCCCGCAGCAGGGCGACCACCCCGACGAACGCGGCGATCACCAGCAGGCTCATCACCAGCCAGACCAGGGTCCGGTTGATCACCTGTTCCAGGCCGTAGAGCCGGTAGCGGAGCACCGCCACCGTCATCGCGGCCGGGATCGCGATCACCATCAGCACCCACGCGCCGGAGAGGTTGAGCCAGTCCAGCAGGAAGCCGAGCAGGAACAGCACGCCGGCGGCCAGCAGGCAGGCGAGCTGCTGGCGGGCCTCGCCGACGGCCCGCCGAAAGCGTCGGGCGAGCCCCACCAGCACGGCGGCCACCAGCAGCAACTGCACCCCGACGGTCACTAGGGCGACCCGGACCAGCAGCCGCGCGGTCGGGTCGACGGCCGTCGTCGCGGACAGCAGCAAACCCCGGGGGTCGCTGGTCGCGGCCACCGCCAGCGCCACGGCCGCCACCGCCGTGGTGACCACCAGCCCGACCGCGACCGGCCGGAATCCCCGGCCCGGCAGCCGGCCGTCCGGGAAGACCAGCAGGGCCAGGAAGATCAGCCCGTACGGCGGCCACCAGAGCCACTGCCCCAGCCAGGCCAGCGGGGTGACCGCGGGCCAGCTCAACGCCAGCACCGCCGTCCCGGCGACGAGTCCGGCGGCCAGCATCAGCCGGCCGACCGGGTGACCGGGCAGCCCGGCGAGCACCAGCGCGCCGAGGGCGGTGAACGCGACCGCGATCGTGCCGGTCAGCGCCGCCGGCCCGAGCGCCGCCGGTTGCGGGTACCACCACTGCCCGGCCAGGACGAGCCCGGCGACGACCAGGCCCGCCCCGGCCAGGACCCGGCGGGACGGGGACAGTGCGGCGATCGGCAACGGCACGGCAGGCCCTCCCGGGGTTGGTCGTCGGTGGTGGGATCGGGTGGGTCAGTCGGCCCAGCCGGCGGCGTGCATCGCGTTGTGCAGCCAGTTGCCGGTGTCGTGTTCGAGGTGTTCCGGCAGGGCGCCGATGATCTCGGACAGGTCCGGGTCGTCGAGCCGGGGCAGCTCGGACAGCGCCCGCTCCAGCGAGATGCGGGACCGGGCGAGCACGTCGGGATGGTCGTGGATGTACTGCGTCACGTGCGCGATCACCGCGGTCAGCCGCTGCCGGACGACGTCGGGCACCGCCGGGCCGGTGCCGGCCTGCAACGCCTCCAGCCGCCAGTCGGCGGAGAAGACCGGGTGCAGCCGTCGGCCGGTGACGTCGAAGAACTCGACCGCCCCGGCGAGCTTCTCGCCGTGGTCGGCGGTCGACAGCAGGTCGGCCAGGTTCTGGTACACGTGGCAGAACGTGTCGTTGGTGGCGATCAACAGGATCCGTCGGTCGTCGCCGGCGTTCGGCATCATGCTCACTCCTCGGGTGCCGTGCGCGGACGGGCGGGGCCGTCCCCCGGCACCCGTCCGCCGCAGCGTAGGTGGTCGACCGTCCACAGTGGCACCGTCGGGCGGACCGGCGGGGTGGACGGTCGCGCCATCGTCACCCGCCGGCTGTCCCGCCGACCCGGGTCGGATGTCCCGGCCCGGCGGGACCGATCGGACGGCGACCCCGGCCGGCGACCCGGGGGAAGCGCGGCCCGCAGGCGGGGGCAGGGCCCCGGACCCGCGACGCGGGGGAAGGGCCCCGGCCGGCCCGGCGGGCGGGGGAAGGGTCCCACCCGCTCGGGCCGACGGGGCCCTCCCGGTCGACGCGCGGTCAGCCCGCCGGGTGCACGCTCACCGTGGTCGCGCGGGTCATGTCGGTCGCCGCGGTCACCTCCGGCAGCCCCTCGGTGTGCCCGCCGGAACGCACCCGGGACGACCAGTGGTCGTAGCGCTGGCCGAGCTGCCCGACCCGGACGAACGCCGCGCTGGCCAGGCAGGCGCTCAGCGGGTCACGCGGCTTGTCCGGCACGCTGGCCTGGACGCAGCCGGCACCGTACTGGCCCTGGTCCCGCAGCGGGTCGAAGCCCGACCGCTCCCCGTCGCACGGGTTCCAGTCGAACGTCTGGACGCAGTCGGCGTAGTTCTCCACCGCCTGCGTCATCGCGTTACGCAGGTGCTGGTGTGCCGCCTGGTCGCCGTCGCTGCGCGGACGGGTGTAGTCGGCGGGCAACCCCTGGCCGCCGAAGAGCAGGCCGGCGAGGCTGTCGTCGAGTTCCAGCGCGGTCCCCCAGCCCAGTTCGGTGTACGCCTGCAACAGCCGCAGCGCGTCGGAGACCGCCTTGCCCTTCTGCCAGAGCACCCGGGACACCTCCCAGGTGTCGCTGCTCGGCGGGTTCGGCCCGGTGCCGGCCCGCATCACCCGGTAGAAGTACTTCTGCCGGCCGGACAGCATCGCGGCGGCCTTGCTGCGGGCGGACGTCGCCTGGGTGGCGACGACCGGGATCGCCGCCGACTCGAACGCCGGCTTGTACGTCCCCGCCCACCGGTCGGTGAGGTACTTGTTCTCGTCGTAGCAGTAGCCCTGCGGGATGGGGGAACGGACGTCCCACGAGCAGAACGTGCCGATGGGGAACACGCGGGTGGCGGTCTGCACCTCCTGCCAGTCCCCGCCGGCCCACTTCACCCGCGACCGCAGGGTGATCTGGAGGTCGCCGGTGGTGGTCTGGAACCGGGGTCCCTCGTGCTCCTCCACGTTGACGAAGTTCGCGTCGTAGCAGGTGGAGAACTCCGGGGCGTGTCCCGGCGGCATGGCGTGGCGGGCCAGGTGGAACGCGTTGGGCAGGTTGCTCCGGCGTACCGTCGACGGGATCGGCCGGCCGACCCGGGTCGGGCCGCACCCGCCGATCGACTCGGTCTCGGGAATCCGGTTCGCCGCCGGGAGTTCCTGGTCCGGGCTGCCCCACATGTCGTGCACCGGCAGGGTGTCGCTGCCGTTCCAGACCACCGCCTTGCGGACGTTCTCCACCTGGGCGTTCCAGCCGGCGACCGCGGTGCGGTAGTCGGCCATCAGCGCGGTGAACAACGGGTTGGTGCCGCCGTCGGCGGTCGGCTGGCTGAACTGCCGGACCCGTTCGTTGATGGTCCGCCCGGTCTCGGCGACGGCGTCGCCCCGCCCGGCGGCCACCTGGGCGGCGAACTGCGGGTTCTCCAGTTGCAGGATGTTGTAGACCCGGGCGGCGGTGGACCAGGCGGCGGCGTTGGCGACCGGGCCGACCGTCCAGGTGCCGCCGACCCGGTTACGCGCCCACTGGCCGAGGTAGTTGATCGAGCCGGCGGGCAGGTGGGTGTCGAGCACGCTGACCGGGTCGGCGAGGCTGGTGCCGGCCGGCGCGGTGAAGGTGCCCTCGTCGGAGGCGTTGACGGTGGCGAAGGTGAAGGTCGGCGACTCGGCCTTCGGGAAGTAGGTGCCCAGGTAGTCCGGGATCGGCTGCCCGGTGATCTCCTTGTGGTGCACGTACGTGGTGATCACCGAGTTGAGCTGGCTCTTGGCGATGTTCTCCAGGGCCACGTGGGTGGCGAGCGCCATCGAGTCGACCTTGCGTTCGATGGTCTGCAACTGGGTGGCGATCCGGCCCAGGTTGGCGCGTACCTCGTCGAGTCCCTTGGTGAGGGCGTCGAGCTGGGCGACCAGCCCGGCGTACATCTCCTTGAGCGCCGACTCGATCCGGTCGAACCGCTTGTCGATCCCCTTGGCCAGCCGGTCGATCTGCTGGCGCAGCTTGCCGATCTCCGCCTGGATCGCGGCGTTCGGGTCGCCGCCCCCGGCGAACAGGCCGATCAGGCTCACCGCCGCGCCGAGCAGGTTGCCGGTCAGCACGGCCGTGCCCATCGCCGTGGCGGCCATGGTCAGCCCCTGCCCGAGCACCGTCGTCACGTACGTGTTGATCGCGGTCACCGAGGTCACCACGGCCTTGCCGATGGTCTCCAACTGCTTGCCGAACTTCTTGTCGACGAAGCCGACCAGGGTGGACAGCACCGTGACGGTGGAACCGAGACCCTCGAAGATCTTGCGGTTGGACTCGGTCTTCGCCTTCTCCGCGTCGATGACCGCCTGGCTCGGCTTCGGGTCCTGGTTGAGCGGGTACGTGTTGGCGTAGCTGACCACCTCGGTGATCCGGTTGTTGCCGTCGGTGTCGAGCACCTTCAGCGTCGCGTACGCCCGCTCCTGCACCAGCGCCTTGAAGGCGGTCGCGTCACCGCGGACGTCGCGGATCGCGGACAGCGGCACGTAGTAGCCGAGGGTGCCGGTGTTGCCGTCGGCGCGCGGCTCGTGGATCCGCGCGGCCAGCAACCCGTCGACCGGGGTACGCACCCCGGTGCCGGTGCGCCCGGCGAACGCGCTGTCCCAGCCGGTGGCCAGCGCGTCGTCGGTGGCGGCCCGGCGGTGCAGCTCCCGCCAGGTGTCCTGGGTCAGGTCCCGGGAGCGGGCGTTCCACGCCGCGTCCTGGTAGCCGCCCCGGACCAGGTTCAGCGCGTCCGGCACCACGTTCGCGCCCTCCGCGCCGACCGTGCTGGTCAGGAACGCCCGCACCGCCGGGCCGGTGGTCACCGCGCCGCTGGACCCGGCGAGCCGGGCCAGCACCGCCATCGCCACGGCGAACCGGGACCGGTCCTCGGCCCGCGCGTCGCTGACCGCCGCGTCGGCGACCGCCCGGGTGGTGGCCACGTGCCCGGCCACCTGCGTCGCGTCGGCACCCGGCTGGGCGCTACGCCAGTCCAGCAGCTCGGCGGTGAGCAGGGCGTCCTTCAACCCGGCCGCCCCGGCGTCGCGGAGCTGCACCACCGCCCCGAACAGCGCCCCGTGCACCGCCTGCTCGTCGAACGGCACCGGGTCGGCGGCCCGGGCCGGAGTCTGGTGCATGGTGACCGCCAGCACCGCCGTCAGGCCGGCCGCCCACAGCCGGCGGCTGCGCCACCCGCCGCCCGGGGACCGCCCCCGGGTGTGTCTCGTCGCTGTCCCCACCGCTGCTCCTCCCGCCACCGGGCGCAACCCCGCCCGCCGTCACCGGGCGTCGACCCGGCCGGGCCGACGCCGCACCGGCCGCAGGGGTCGGTGCGGTGACGACTCTGCGGGGCGGGACGTCCCGACCGGCAGGGACAGCCGTCCCGGCGCCCCGGGGGTACCGGGCGGCGGGTGAGCGGGGGGGGGGGGGGGCCGGGCGGGCCGGGGGC
>NZ_JBMDWU010000385.1:0-1526 GCF_048594385.1 Micromonospora sp.
GTCCGGGTCCGGGGTGTCCGGGTTTCGGGTGGCCTGGTGGTGGCCAGGCGTTGCGTAGAGCGGGCGAAACCTGTCGGCGGGTCTGGCCGGGGGTGGGGGTTGTGGGGGTGGTGGGTTCCCAGGGCCGCCGGTGGTGGGTGAGGTGGGTGCGGGTGCAGAACAGGTGGAGGTAGGCGTAGGCGTGTAGGCGGAGCCAGGTGGTCAGGGTGTCGGGTTGGCGGGGGTGGAAGTCACCGGCGTGGGCGGTGGTCTTCAGGTAGCGGAAGTAGTGCTCGATGTCGTAGCGGGTCAGGTAGGTCATGACCAGGGTGAGTAGGTCGTGGCGGGTGCCGGAGTACCAGAGTGCGAGGTCGCCGGCGCGGCGGCTGGGGCGTAGGTGCTGGACCCGGGCGAGGAGCACGGTGCCTTCCACGATCGGGAGGGTGGTCTGGTCGGTGAATCCGCGGCTGGCGCGGGTGAGTTTGGGGTGGACGTGGTGCCAGGCCCGGACGGTGACGGTGCCGTAGATGTCGAGTGGTCCGCTGACACCGGCGTCCGGGGTCAGGTCGGGTTCGCGCAGGGTCAGCCGGAATCCGTGTCGGCGGGGCCGGCCTCCGAGTGGGTGGGCGGCCCGGTGTTCGGGTCTGGTCCACATGGTCTGCGAGGTCGCGAGTCTGACCAGGACGTCCGCGGGAATCCTGCGTTCGTGGATCAGGTGGGTGATCCGGGCCGCGGGGTAGCCGGAATCGAGGAGGAACAGCGACGGGTCGCCCGGGCGGGCGCCGTCGGCTGCGCAGATCTGTGCGATGTGGCTGACGGTGACCTCGACCAGGTCGTCGTCGGAGGTGATGCGGTCGGCCAGGACCGGCACGACCCACGAGTCCGGGGTCAGCGTCAACCGGACGACGTGCTGATACCGCCACCCGGTCTTGATCAGCGCCGCGCCACGCGGGCCGCCCGGGGTGTACTGCGGTTGCCGGTCCGGGCTGGTGGCTGCGTTCGGCCGGGGCCACGCGGTGGTATCGACGGCATACACCCGCGGCAGACCGGACCGAGCGGCGATCCGGCACGCCGCCCGCAACGCCCGGCCGGTATCGATCTCGCCGTCGCGTAACGCCCGGTACGCCGCGGCGTGCCCGGTGACCGTGCCCAGCGACAGATGCGCCGGGCAGCCACACCGTCCCTGGTCCGCGGCCAGCTCATCGACCAGCGAGAACAACGTCCTCGACCGCGACACGAGGACACCCTCGTACAACTCCCGCCGCCACGAATCCAACAAGATCCGGCCCAGCTCGCTGTCACCGGCACCGGTAGCCGCTACGCTCCTCATCGAGAACCCTGCCCATTGATGATCTTTGTGTGAGAACTCAGATCATGGACAGGGTTCTCCCTGTTCCGCTAGACCTCGACCACCACAAATCCCCACGATGGTCAAAACACGAGGGCGGCCCCGGGGGAACCCCCCGGGGCCGCATTGCGCGGTACGTCAGGCGCGGGCCATCGCCGGCGCGCCGATGAACTCCATCAGCGCCCGGTTCACCTCGGTC
>NZ_JBMDWU010000386.1:0-12114 GCF_048594385.1 Micromonospora sp.
GGGGGCGCCCCCCCGCCCGCGCGGGGGCGGGGCGGCGGGGGCGCCCCCCCCCCCCCCCCCCCGCCCTGTCTGTCCGGTGGATCGGGCACGGCCGGGGCCGGCCAGATGCGGTCCCGGTCAGCCGGGAAGCGGTTGGGTGACCGGCCCGTCCCCGATGAGCCGGAAGTGCTGCTCGCCGACCGGCTCCACCATGCCGTCCCTGACCAGCGCGGCGAGTGCCCGGGCCCGCTGCACGTCGTCGTGCCACACCTGGTCGAGCCGCTGGTGCGGCACCGGACCGGTGGCCTCCCGGAGCACCCCGAGCAGCAGCCCGCGTACCTGACGGTCGGTGCCCGCGTACCGCTGGATCTTGCGGGTCGGACCCGTGGGTGCCTCCTGGCCGGACGCCCGCCAGGCGCAGATCGACTCGACCGGACAACTCGTGCAGCGTGGCGAGCGGGCGGTGCAGACGATCGCCCCGAGTTCCATGAAGGCGGCGCTGGCGAGCGCGGCGGCGGCCGGCTCCACCGGCAGCAGCTCCGCGCAGGCGACCAGGTCGGCCGGGGTGGTGGCCGGGCCGGCATCCGGCGCACCGGCGACGGCCCGGGAGACGACCCGCCGGACGTTCGTGTCGACCACCGGGTGCCGCTGGCCGTAGGCGAACGCGGCGACCGCCCGCGCCGTGTACGTCCCGATGCCGGGCAGCGCCAACAACTGGTCCAGCTGGTCGGGCACCCGGCCGCCGTGCCGCTCCACGATCGCCACCGCGCACTCGCGCAGCCGTACCGCGCGACGGGGGTAGCCGAGCCGACCCCACATCCGAATCGCCTCGGCCGGGGTGTCGGCGGCGAGGGCGGCGGGATCGGGCCAGCGGGCGAGCCATGCGTGCCAGGCGGGCAGGACACGTACCACCGGGGTCTGCTGGAGCATGACCTCGCTGACCAGGATCGGCCAGGCCCCGATGCCGGGCACCCGCCAGGGCAGGTCGCGGGCGTTCTGCTCGTACCACCGGCTGACCAGGGTGGTGAAGGTGGGTTCAGTCATCGCGCCGACGATGATGTCACGCGATGGCTTCCCGCTGGTTGGGCGGGCCGGGCGGGGCGTCGCCGCGCCGCCGTGCGGATCGGGCAGAATGCCCGGATGAGCGAGCTCGCGATCACTGTCATCGGTCGGGACCGGCCCGGCATCGTGGCCGACGTCGCCGAGGTGCTCGCCGGGCTCGGCGCGAACCTCACCGACTCCACGATGACCCGGCTGCGCGGTCACTTCGCCCTGACCCTGATCTGCGTCGGCCCCGCCGTCGCCGAGGTCGAGGCTGCCCTGACCCCACTGGCCGCCGACGGCCAACTCCTGGCCACCGTACGCGCGGTCACCCCGGACGGTGCGGCGACGCCGGCGGGTGAGCCGTACGTGCTGTCGGTGCACGGCGCGGACCGGATGGGCATCGTGGCCGCGATGACCCGGGTGATCGCCGAGGCGGGTGGCAACGTGACGGATCTGAGCACCCGCCTGGCCGGCACGCTCTACGTGGTGGTGGCCGAGGTGGACCTGCCCACGGGCCGCGCCGACGAGTTGGCCGGCAGACTCTCCCGAACGGCCGCCGACCTGGGGGTCGGGGTCTCCCTGCGCCCCGCCGACCCGGACCTCCTGTGAGCGCGAGGAGTGAGCGGGGTGTGCGAGCCCCGCAGTCGCGAACCGAGGTGGCCCCGTGAGCGCGGAACCGTACCTCGGGCTCGGTGGCTGGACCCCGGCGGACCTGGGCCTGCCGGGGGAGGTGCGTCGGGTGGTCTGCGCCCCCGAGCCGGTGCTGAGCCGGCCGGGCCCGGAGGTGGACCCGACCGCCGAGGAGACGGTCCGGCTCGCCGCCGACCTGGTGGCCACGATGCGGGTGTCGCCCGGCTGTGTGGGGTTGGCGGCGCCGCAGGTCGGGGTGGGGGCGCAGGTGTTCGCCGTGGATGTGACCGGGCATCCCAAGGCGGTGACGGTGCACGGCACCTTCGTGCTCTGCAACGCCCGGGTGGTGGAGGCGAGCCGGTGGAAGCCGGGTCGGGAGGGCTGCATGTCGGTGCCCGACCTGACCGGCGACGTGAAACGGGCCAGCCGGCTGGTGGTCGAGGGGGCGCTGCCCGGCAGCGGCACGGCGGTCCGGCTGGTCACCGACGGGTTCGAGGCGCGTGCCCTGCAACACGAGATCGACCACTGTGCCGGACTGCTCTTCCTCGACCGGGTGGCGGGCGCGCACGCGGTCTACCAACGCAAGGTCTACCTGTGACCCGGCCGGTCACCACGGTGGCGACGCGGGTTCCCGGCGGGGCGGGCCGGCCGACTGTCGTCAGTGGAACGTCGTTCGTCGACCGGTGGCTGATGCCCGGCGAGTCGTGGCCGGTCCACGTGCGCAGCGCCGCTACGGTGGGGGCATCATGCGTCTGACGGTCGGTCCCCTGCCTTCCGCCGTGTACTGGCGGCGTCGCGCCGTCGTACTCGGAGCGGGGCTTCTGCTCCTGGTTGTTCTGCTCTACTCGTGTGCCCGATCGGGGGACACCGGCACCAAACCCGGTGCCGGGGCCTCGTCGTCGGCTCCCGCTGCGGGTGCGGCCACACCGACGGCCGCCTCGCCGCCTGCCGGTTCCGCGTCCCCGTCGGGTGGCTCCGACGCGGCGGGCCCGCCCGCCGGGCCGACCGCCGATCCGGACACGAGCAGCGCCCCGGCCGCCGATCCGCCCGCCCCGCCGGTCAACCCGGCCCGGGCCGACGAGGGCACCTGCACCGACAGCGAGATCGCGGTGACCCCGGTGGCGCTCCCCGCCGAGGTGCGTCGGGGTGCCCCGGTCGACCTCAGCCTCAAGGTCAGGAACAAGTCTCAGCGGACCTGTAACCGGGACGTCGGCGCGGACGCCCAGGAGCTGTTCATCAAGTCCGGGGCGGAGAAGGTCTGGTCGTCGGACACCTGCGGCACCGGCCGGGGCTCCGACCCACAGACGTTCACCCCCGGCTTCGAGCGTTCCTACCAGCTCACCTGGAACGGCATGGACGCCAGCCGGTGCAAGCAGGGGGTGGCTGCGGGCCCCAACCCGCCGGCCGGCAACTACCAGGTCTTCGCCCGGGTGGGCACCAAGCTGAGCGAGCCGGTCAAGCTGGTCGTCACCGGCTGACCGGCCCCGGTCAGACGTACCGTTCCAGGATGGACGCCTCGGCCAGCCGGGACAGGCCCTCCCGGACGCCCCGGGCCCGTGCGTCGCCGACGCCCTCGACGGCCTGGAGGTCCTCCACGGTCGCCCCGAGCAGCCGCTGGAGGCTGCCGAAGTGCAGCACCAGCCGGTCGACGATGGCCACCGGCAGCCGGGGCACCTTGGCCAGCAGCCGGAACCCGCGCGGGCTGACCGCCGCGTCGAGCGCGTCGGAGGCGGCCGGGTAGCCGATCGCCTTGGCGACCGCGACCAGGTCGATCAGTTCGGTCGCGCCGAGCAGGTCCAACTCGACCAGGGCCTCGTCGAGGGTGCGTGACTTGCGGCCGGCGGGCAGGTAGTCCCGGATGACCAGGGTACGGTCGGCGTCGACCCCGGCCATCAGCTCGTCGAGTTGCAGGGCGAGCAGGCGGCCGTCGGTGCCCAGTTCGACCACGTAGCCGGCGATCTCGTCGGCGATCCGGCGGACCATCTCCAGCCGCTGCACCACGGCGACCGCGTCGCGGACGGTGACCAGATCCTCGATCTCCAACGCGGACAGGGTGCCGGAGACCTCGTCGAGGCGGAGCTTGTACCGCTCCAGGGTGGCCAGGGCCTGGTTGGCCCGGGAGAGGATCGCCGCCGAGTCGTCGAGCACGTGCCGCTGCCCGTTGACGTAGAGGCTGATGATTCGCATCGACTGGCTGACCGAGATGACCGGGTAGCCGGTCTGCCGGGCCACCCGCTCGGCGGTGCGGTGTCGGGTGCCGGACTCCTCGGTCGGGATGGACGGGTCGGGCATCAGGTGCACCCCGGCCTGCACGATCCGGGTGCCGTCGCTGGAGAGCACCACCGCGCCGTCCATCTTGCACAGCTCACGGACCCGGGTGGCGGAGAACTCGACGTCCATCGGGAAGCCACCGGTGCAGATTCCGTCGACGACCTTGTCGTAGCCGAGGACGATCAGTGCGCCCGTCCGACCGCGCAGGATGCGTTCGAGCCCGTCGCGCAGCGCGGTGCCGGGTGCCATCAGGGCGAGGTTGGCCCGCAGCGGATCACCGGCGCTGCCGGTGGCTCCGGCCACGCTCACGCTGATCGGACGGGTGGGCGAGCCCACGGCGGCGGCGCGGGTGTGGGGCGTCGCGCCGGCAGGCTTGGCGGCGTCGCGGTCGGTCGGCACGCGCACAGTCTACGGACTGCCCTGCGGTGGGTGCTCTCGTGGTTACTGTGATGTGTCACGGCGTCGGATGCCTCCCCCCGGTCGGGCCTGCCGGACGTCGACCGGTATGGCCCGACCGGTCCCCCGCCGTCGCCACCCTCGGTCACTCCGCGGATGCGCGGGCGACCGCCTGGAGCGCCGACCGGACGTCCGTGACCTCGGTCACCCGCATGGTGTCCGGGCCGGCGCCGGTGCTCTCGGGGCCGCACCCGGGCGGCACCAGGGCCATCCGGAAGCCGAGCCGGGCCGCCTCGGCGAGCCGGCGGGGGACCGCGCCGACCCGGCGCACCTCGCCGGTCAGCCCGACCTCGCCGATCGCCACCAGGTGCGGCGCGATGGCCAGGTTGAGCCCGCCGGAGGCGACCGCCAGCGCGACCGCGAGATCGGCGGCCGGCTCGACGACCCGGATGCCGCCGACGGTGGCCGCGAAGACCTCCCGGTCGTGCAGGGTCAGCCGTTCGGTACGGCGTTGCAGCACTGCCAGCACCATGGCCAGCCGGGCCCCGTCGAGCCCCGAGACGGTACGCCGGGGCGAGCCGGCCACCGTCGCGCCGATCAGGGCCTGCACCTCGGTCAGCAGCGCCCGCCGCCCCTCCATCGCCACCGTGACGCAGGTGCCCGGGACCGGCTCGGAGTAGCGGGTGAGGAAGAGCCCGGACGGGTCGGCCAGGCTGCTGATGCCCCCCTCGTGCATCTCGAAGCAGCCGACCTCGTCGGCCGCGCCGAACCGGTTCTTGACCCCCCGGACCATCCGCAGCGAGGAGTGCTTGTCCCCCTCGAAGTGCAGCACGACGTCGACCAGGTGTTCCAGCACGCGGGGGCCGGCGACCTGACCGTCCTTGGTGACGTGACCGACCAGCACGGTGGCGATGCCGCGCTCCTTGGCGACGGCGACCAGGGCGGCGGTGACGGCCCGTACCTGGGTGACCCCGCCCTGCACCCCTTCGCTGCCGGTGGTGGAGATGGTCTGCACCGAGTCGAGGACGAGCAGGCCCGGCTTGACCGCGTCGAGGTGCCCCAGGACGGCGCCCAGGTCGCTCTCGGCGGCCAGCCAGAGCTGTTCGTGCAGGGCACCCATCCGCTCGGCGCGCAACCGGACCTGGCTGACCGACTCCTCGCCGCTGACCACCAGCGACGGGCTGCCGGCGGTGGCCGCCCACTGCTGCGCCACGTCGAGCAGGAGGGTGGACTTGCCGACCCCCGGCTCACCGGCGAGCAGGACCACCGCGCCGGGGACCAGGCCGCCGCCGAGGACCCGGTCGAGTTCGCTGACCCCGGTGGGGCGGGCGCGGGCCGGCGCGGCGCTGATCGTGGCGATCGGCCGGGCCGGCTCGGCCGGCATCCGGGAGCTGACCACCCGGCCGGAGACGACCGGCCCGGTGACGGTGGACTCGACCACCGAACCCCACTCGCCGCACTCCGGGCACCGCCCGACCCACTTGGGCGGCTGGTGGCCGCAGGCGTCGCACGCGTAGGCGGGGCGGGGCTCGCGGGCGGCCCGGCCCCGGGACGCGCCGGACGCGCCACGGGCGGGAGTCGATCGGGGGGTGGTCACCCCAGGACGCTAACCCTCACCGGTGACGAAAACACCGCCGGCGTGGTGGTCACCACGCCGACGGTGTCGTCGGTGTCTCGGGGCCGGCGGGTCAGCCGCCGTGGCCGGAGCTGCCCTCCTGGCCGCTCTCCTCGCCACCCTCGCGGTGCACGATCGGGGAGGACTGGGGCGCCGGGCTCAGCGGCACCCCGACCGGGACCGGGGTGCTGACGGTACGGCCGTCGCCGAAGTCGAAGGTCAGGTTGACCTGCTGACCGGTGCGCAGCGCCTCGTTCAGCCCGACGAGCTGGAGGTGCTGGCCGTTCTGCACGTTGAGCTGCACGTACCCGAGGGCCGGGATCTCGATCCGGGCCGGCTGACCGGCCGGCGCCGACGGGGAGGCGCCCTCGGAGGGGGAAGCGCCCTCGGACGGCGAGGCACTGCCCGACGGCGAGGCGCCCTCGGACGGGGAAGCGCCCTCGGCCGGCGAGGCGCTGCCCGACGGCGAGGCGCCCTCGGACGGCGACGCGCTCCCGGACGGCGAGCCGCTCTCCGAGGGGGAGGCGGAGCCGGAGGGGCTGGCCGAGCCGGCGGCCCCGGTGAGCACGATCTGCCGGGCGCTGTCGGTGGTGACGGTGACGGTGACCGGGTCCCGGGTGTCGTTGTAGATCACGGCGTTGAGCGCGGCGTTCGCACCGGCGGTGAGACCGTCCTCGCCCGGGTAGTCGACGTAGAGGCCACGCACCTTGTACGCGTTGTCCGACGTCTGGACGTTGACCCCCTGGACCGACGGCTGCTTGTTGGCGGTCTCGGACACCTGGCCCGCCCCGCAGCCCGTCGCCAGCAGGGCGGTCGCCCCCGCCAGGCCGGACAGCAGCAGGGTGGCCCGCCGGGAACCCCTGATCGAGCGCGTCACGTCGGTCCTCCTCGTCACGATCCCCACCCGGTGCGTGCCCCGGGCGCGGGGTGGTCATACCCGCGCAGACCGCGCTCCAGGGTAGTTGGGGCTGATCGAGGGCCGCACACGGACCCGGTGCCGCCACCCGGGCGGGTGCCGGTCAGACCACCCGACCGCTCGCCACCAGCAGCAGCACATCGATCAGGGCCACCACCAGCACCGCCCGGAAGGCGGCCACCGAGCGGCCGTCGCGCCGGGTGGCGGCCCTGCCCGCGTACCAGCCGACGGCCGGCACCGCGACGGCCGCCGCGACCGCCGACCAGCCGACCCACGACGGCGGCCCGGGTGGCCCGAGGACCAGGGCGACGGTGGCGGCGAGCAGCAACCCGGCGGCGGCCAGCCGGCTGCCGGTGGCACCGAGGCGGTGCGGCAGCCCGCGTACCCCGGTCCGGGCGTCGTCGGCCAGGTCGGGCAGCACGTTGGCGAAGTGCGCCCCCGCGCCCAGGCAGGCCGCCGCGACGACCAGCCAGAGCGGCGGCGTGGGTGCCCCCGGCAGGGCGAGCACCACGAACGCGGGCAGCGAGCCGAAGGAGACCGCGTACGGCAGGACCGAGACCGGGGTGGACTTCAGCGGCCAGTCGTAGAGCAGCGCCGAGACCAGGCCCACGGTGTAGCAGAGCGCGGCGACCGGGGTGGTGGTCAGCGCCAGCAGCGGGGTGGCGAGCGCGGCCAGCACGGCGGCCACCAGCACGGTGCGGCGGCTCACCGCCCCCGCGGCGACCGGCTTGTCGGTACGCCCCACCGTGGCGTCCCGCCCGGCGTCCACCGCGTCGTTGGCCCAGCCGACGGCGAGCTGGCTGGACAGCACGGTGAGCACCACGGCGACCGTCCCGGCCGGACGGTGACCGACCGCGACGGCGAGCAGTCCGGCCACCGTGGTCACGGCCAGGCCCGGTTCCGGATGACTCGCTTTGACCAGCCCTAACACCGTCCGCCACATAAGGGAAGTCTGGTCGTTACCGGCCGGTCGTGCCACGCTCGATGCCATGGGTCACGGTCCGGTGTCCGACGGTGTACGCGTGCTGCCCCCCAACGATCCCCGCCAGTACGACGACCTGGCCGGCGAGTGGTGGCGGCCCGACGGCGCGTTCGCGATGCTGCACTGGCTGGCCCGGGCCCGTGCCGCCCTGGTACCACCGGCGTCCCGGCCCGACGCGGTCCTGGTCGACCTGGGCTGCGGCGCCGGGCTGATGGCGCCCCACCTGGCCGGCAAGGGTTACCGGCACGTCGGGGTGGACCTCACCCGGTCGGCCCTGGAACAGGCGGCGGCGCACGGCGTCACCGCGCTGGCTGGTGACGTCACGGCGGTGCCGCTCGCCGACGGGTGCGCCGACGTGGTGGCGGCCGGCGAGGTGCTGGAGCACGTGCCCGACTGGCGGGCGGCGGTGGCCGAGGCGTGCCGGCTGCTGCGCCCCGGCGGGCTGCTCGTGCTGGACACCCTCAACGACACGCTGCTGGCCCGGCTGGTCGCGGTGGAGCTGGGTGAACGCCTGCCCACCGTGCCCCGGGGCATCCACGACCCACGGTTGTTCGTGGACGACCGGGCGCTGGTCGTCGAGTGCGCCAGGCACGGCGTCACCCTGCGGGTGCGGGGGGTCCGGCCGGGGCTGCGGGCGACGCTGGGCTGGCTGGTGCGGCGTTCCCGTGGGGGTGCCGCTCGTGACGTCTCCCACGACGGGCCCGTGATCCGCCCGACCTGGTCGACGGCGGTGCTCTACCAGGGCCGGGGGGTCCGGCACGGCTAACCGCCCCGGTCAGGGGTACCAGGAACACCCAGGAAGGGGTCGGTATGACTGTGGACGCACCGGCGGTGGCCCGTCGGTTGGCACCGAGGTTCGCCGCCCGCGCCGCCGGGCACGACCGGGACGGCACGTTCCCGGTCGACGACTTCGCCGACCTGCGGGGGTCCGGGCTGTTCGGGCTGATGGTCCCGGCCGCGCTGGGCGGCGCGGGAGCCTCCTTCGCCCGGTACGCGGCGGTCGCCACCGAACTGGCCCGGGGCAACGGCGCGACCGCGCTGGTGTTCAACATGCACGCCTCGGTCACCGGCGCGCTCGGCGCGGTGACCGAGGAACTGGCCGAGGCGCTGGGCGTACCGGACGAGGCGCTGGCCGCCCGGGACCGGCTGCTGCGCGCGGCGGCCGAGGGCGCCTGGTACGCGGTGGCGATGAGCGAACGTGGCGCGGGGGCCCGGCTGTCCCGGCTCAGCACGGTCTACGAAGCGGTCGACGGCGGCTGGCGGATCAAGGGGAGCAAGACCTTCTGCTCCGGGGCCGGGCATGCCGACGGCTACCTGGTGGCCGCCCGCAGCGCCGCCGACCCCTCGCTGGTCTCCCAGTTCCTGGTGCCCGCCGGCACGGGGGTGACGGTGGAGCCGACCTGGGACGCCCTGGGCATGCGGGCCACCTCGTCGCACGACCTGCACCTGGACGTGACGGTGCCGGCGGACCGGTTGCTCGGTGGCGTGGAGGGGCTGGCCCTGGTGGTCGCCCAGCTCATGCCGCACTGGCTGGTGGCGAGCTACGCCGCCGTCTACGTGGGGGTCGCCCGGGCGGCGGTGGACGCCGCCGCCGAGCACCTCACCGCGCGGGACCTCGGCGGTCTGCCGGCGGTCCGGGCCCGGCTCGGCCGGGCGGACGCGGCGGTGGCGGCGGCGGAGCTGGTGGTGGCCGAGGCGGCCCGCCGGGTCGACGACGCGCCCGGCGACGCCGAGACGAACCGGTGGGTGTGGCGGGCGAAGCTGCTCGCCGGCACCACGGCGGCGGAGGTGGCGGCGTCCATGATGGAGGCGGCCGGGACGGCGGCCACCCGCCGGGGGCATCCACTGGAACGGCTCTACCGGGACGCCCGCTGCGGCTCGCTGCATCCGGCGACCTCGGACGTGTGCGCCGACTGGCTCGGGGTGGCGGTGCTCGGGGGTGACCCGGACCGCGACGGAACGGCCCCTCGTTGGTGAGGGTGACGGGGGTCGGGGCGACCACCGGACGGGCAGTGCGGACGAGAGGCGGGGACAGATGGCTGTGCCGTTGATCGCGGGGCTGGGGGCGGCACACCCGCCCGGCGCCGCCCAGGACGAACTCTGGACGGGCTACTTCGCGAAGCACTTCTCGGGTCCCACCCGGGCACTGGCCGAGCGGATCTTCGCCAACTCGGGGGTGTCCCACCGGCAGGCGGCGGTCAACCCGCTGCTGGAGGACGTCTCCGACTGGCCGACCGACCGACGGATGCGGCGTTACCAGGTGGAGGCGCTGCCGCTGGGCAAGGAGGCGATCGGCCGGGCGTTGACCGCCGCCGGCCTCGCCGCCGGTGACCTCGGGCTGTTCGTGGTCTGCTCCTGCACCGGTTACGCCACCCCCGGGCTGGACATCCTCCTCGCCCGGGACCTGGGCATGGCCCCGGACTGCCAGCGGATGTTCGTCGGGCACATGGGCTGTTACGCGGCCCTGCCGGGGTTGGGCGCGGCGGGTGACTTCGTGACCGCGCGGGGCCGGCCGGCGCTGCTGCTCTGCGCCGAGTTGACCAGCCTGCACATCCAGCCGTCCTCGGCCCGGATGGACACCCAGCAGATCGTCTCGCACGCCCTCTTCTCCGACGCCGCGGTCGCCACCGTGCTGGTCCCCGGCACCGACACCACCGGCCGGGGGTACGCGCTGCGTGAGGTCGCCTCGGTGACCGACACGTCCACCGCCGACCACATGACCTGGGACGTCACCGACACCGGCTTCCGGATGGGCCTGTCGCCGAAGGTCCCGCAGGTGCTCTCGGCGCACGTCCGGGGTCTGGTGGACGGCCTGCTGGCCCGGCACGGTACGACGGTCGCCGAGGTGGACGGCTGGGCGGTGCACCCGGGCGGCCCGCGCATCCTCAACGTGGTGGAGCGGGAGCTGGCCCTGCCCGACGACGCGTTGGCGGCCTCCCGGGCGGTGCTGGACGCGCACGGCAACTGTTCGTCGCCCACGGTGCTGCTGATCCTGGAGCGGCTGCTGGGGGCGGCGGCTCCGCCCCGGTGGATCGTGCTGCTCGCCTTCGGTCCGGGACTGACCCTCTACGCGGCCCTGCTCGAACGCCGCTCCTGAGCCTCGTCCACCCGCCACCGCAGTCCGGCCTGAACCACTCCCGGCCGGCGGCGGTCCGGGCCGGCCGGGAGCGCTCGCAGTGAGGTGGACGACCTGGTCAGGGCGGGTGTGGTCGGCGCTGCGCCGAGCGCCGCCGTCGGCTGCTGGTTACCCTCGCCGGGTGGGGGTCGAGAGGGTCGGCGGTGATCGGCTGCGTGGTGCGGTGCTGGCCGGCGTGGCCCTGCTCGCCCTGGTCGGGGGCGGCTGGTGGTGGTCGGCCACCGCCCCGGCGGTCGACCCGGTGGGCTCGGCGGCGACGGGGTCACCGCAGCCGTCGGCCGGCGCGGAGGCCACCCGGCGGGTGGTGGTGATCGACGTTCGCACCGGGCGGGTGCTGGGCGCGACCGAGCTGCCCGGGACCTCAGGCGACCCGGACGTGGGGCTGCCGACGTTCACCGACACCACCTGGCGGGAGCGGATGACCCTGGTGTCCGGCCGGGCGCCGGTACGCCGGGAGTCGACCCCGGACGGCGCACGGCACCTCTTCCAGTACCGCTGCTCGGGCGACGGGACGCTGCTGGTCTCGGTGCTGCACGACGACCCGCCGCAGCACCGGCGGACGGCCTGCGACGGTGAACTGGTCGCCTGGGAGCTGCGCGGCCCGGACGGCGGCACCCGGTTGGAGTTCTCGGTGGTCGGGCCGGGTTCGGTCGAGCTGGAGGCGCAGGTGGTCGCGGTGCCCTGAGCGGCCCGGTTCAGCCGCCGAGCCGGATCAGGTCGCCCCGGTAGTCGGCGGCGGCACCCAGCTCGGGCAGCACCCGGACGACCGTGCCGGCCCGGTCCACCAGCAGCGCCGGGGCGGCACCGGCCTGGGCGGGCAGGTGCAACGCGGCGCGTAGCTCGCCGGCGGGGTCGGCGAGGGCGCGGACCGGTCCGCCGACCGGTGGCGCGGGGGTGACCTTCCGTCCGGCGGCGACGCTCACCACCTGCACCCCGTCCGGGGCGGCGCTGGCGGCGGCGGCCACCTGTTCGGCGCAGGCACAGCCGTCGACCAGGATGATCATCGCGGGCAGCAGGCCGCGCAGCGGGACCGGCCGCTGGTCGTCCGCGACCCGGTCCACTGCGGGGAGCGACCCCCCCACCACTGGCACCCAAGTGCCCGTCAGCGGCCGGACGGTGGGTCGTTCGGTCCCCCCGGACGACCC